>JAHEEJ010000420.1 GCA_024640705.1 Deltaproteobacteria bacterium | reverse complement strand
CCCGGCCGTCGTCGCAATGCAGGTGGAAATTCTGGTCGCGCTCGCTCACGAGTGCGCGGGCCGAACCGCTGACGCCAAAGCTCCGCTTGGCGATCCCCTCGGCTTCTGCGAGCGAGAAGTCCGGGGCCTTGGCTTCCAGCACACTCGTGGGTCGGGAATCGGGCGCAGAGGACACGGCGGTCGGGCTCCAAAAATGGGGAGCCAACTGTAGCGGATGCGGGCGCCTCTCAAACGGGGTGGTAAGCTACGGCGCCCGACGGACAGGCGGCGATCGCCAGCGCGAAAGGAGGCACCCCTGATGACTGGAAAAATCTTCGTCACACGACGGATTCGCGATGCCGGACTCGATCTGCTCAGCGATGCCGGAGTCGAACTGCGGGTCTGGCCCGGCGCCGAGGAAGCCTGCCCGAGCCGAGAAGATGTACTCGAAGGTGTGCGCTGGGCGGACGTCGTGCTCTCGGTGCTCACGGAATCGATCGACCGCGAGGTAATGGAGGCCAACCCGCGGCTGCGCGGTGTCGCCAACTTCGCGGTGGGTTTCGACAACATCGACGTGCCGGTGGCCACCGAGCTGGGCATCCCCGTGAGCAACACCCCGGGTGTGCTGACGGATACGACGGCAGACCTCACCTGGGCGCTGTTGCTCTCGGCGGCGCGAAACGTTGCGGTTGGAGACACCTACATGCGCGACGGAAACTACAAGGCCTGGGGCCCCAACATGCTGCTCGGCGAAGACGTATCACCGGGTGGTGACGGTCGGCAGAAGGTGCTTGGAATTCTCGGCTTCGGTCGGATCGGCCAGGCCGTTGCACGACGCGCGTTGGGCTTCGACATGCGCGTGCTCGCGTTCGATCCGTTCGCGCGCGAGGCGATCGAAGCGGATGACCAGGCCGAGTGGGCCGATCTCGACGAACTCCTGCGCGAAAGTGATTTCGTCAGCGTTCATACACTGCTCTCCGAGGACACCCGGCACTTGATCGGCGAACGCGAGCTCTCGCTGATGAAGCCGACCGCCTACTTGATCAACGCCGCCCGCGGCCCGATCATCGACGAAGCGGCCCTGGTGCGGGCGCTGCGCAAGAAGACCATCGCCGGGGCGGGCCTGGACGTCTACGAACGCGAGCCCGCGATGGCGGAAGGTCTCGCCGATCTCGACAACGCAATCCTGCTTCCCCATCTCGGAAGCGCGACCCGCGGCACCCGCAACCTGATGGCGACGAAGGCCGCCACCAATGCGCTGGCAATGCTGAAGGGCGAGCGTGCACCCAATTGCCTGAACCCCGAGGTCTACGACGGCGAGGCATATCGCAAACGATCGGGCTGAACACCAACGCACACCCGAGCGCTGCGGGCTGAGGTCAGACCGCGTCCAGCAGGCCTTCGATCTCGGACAGATCCTCGATCACGTAATCGGGCGAGGGCCCCTCGTGTGCTCGAAGTGCGGCCTCGCGGTCGGCGATGCGCCGCGTGATCCAGACGGTGCGGATGCCCAGTGGTGCGGCGCCGCCGATGTCCGCGGAAAGACTGTCTCCGACGTGAAGCGCTTCGCGGGGCGCGACACCGAGTTCTGCGAGCACGGCTTCGAAGATCTCGGCGCGCGGTTTGCGGATGCCGATGGCGTCGGAAATCGCCAGCGCGTCGAGATGGGCCCGAAACCCGCAGTCGTCGAGCAGGCTCAGCGCCATCGCCGAATGACTGAAGTTCGAACACAGGCCCAGGCGCACCCTGCGCGCCAGATTGCCGAGAATCTGCTCGTGGTTCTCGGGAATGCTGACCTGGCCGCGAATCATTCCCATGTGGGTTTCAGTGAGGATATTCGGAAGCTCCGGTGCGTCGATCCCGAGACGATCGACCACGGCCTCGAAGCGTTCCAGCGTGGGCAGCTCGAGCCCGCGCGCGTGGCGGGTTTCGCGAAACGCGCGATCGACCTCGGTCAACACAGCGATGAACCGCTCGCGGTCGACACCCGCGTAAGCCGCGACGACCTCGTGCAGAGCGCCGGCCGTGGACGGAACGAATCGGCCACCGATCTCGATCCGCGGCAGATCCTGCATCGACAGATCGACGAGTGTGTCGAAGAGATCGAAAACGACGGCTCGGATGGCCATTGGCCTACTTCACCTCGAATCGGCTGACGGCATCCCAGTCGGCGCCCGGCGGGTCGTCTCGCATCGCGCGAGCGCGCGCGAGCAGGCGCTGGATCGATAGATCGCCCGCGCGCTCACCCGCAAGGTCGTCGAGTCGATTGATCGCGTCGTCGAAGCGGCGGTCTCGGAACAACGCCAAAGCCTCTTCGTAGCGTTGGGCGAATCGCTCCGCCTCGGGGGTCACCTCAGCTGTGCGCCCGAGCAACTCGTAGATTTCGACCGCGTCGTACTTGCCCTTCACCAACACGACGTCGACGAGGCGCCAGCGATAACCCGGGCCGGCTTGCTCACGGGTGGCGGCCGTCGCGAGCACCTGCGTTCCGTAGATGCGATTGAGACCTTCGATGCGGCTCGCGGTGTTCACGGTATCACCGACCGCCGCGTAGGAGAGGCGCGAAGGCGCGCCCACGTTCCCCACCACGACGGGCCCCGTCGCGAGTCCAAAGCGCGTCGGCAGTGCGGGAAGCCCGCGCTGGCGCCAATCGGAATCGAGTTCCGCCAGGCGATCGCGTGCGCGCAGGATCGCGTCGACTGCGTGAAACGCGTGATCGTCGTCGTCCGCGGGAGCACCCCAGAAAGCCACCACGCCGTCGCCCGCGATTTCGTTGACGTCTCCGTACCCATCCTCCTGGATCAAATCGAGCAAGGCCCCGAAATACTCGGCCAGGTGGAGCGTGAGTTCGCTGGGCGTCATCGCCTCGGCGATGGTCGTAAAGCCGACAACATCGGAGAACAGGATCGTGATATCGCGCTCACTCCCTCCGATCTTCGCGGCTTCACCGCGACGCAACAGCTCGCGCACGAGTTCCACCGGGACGTATTTCGAAAATGCGTCGAGTGCGA
>JAHEEJ010000101.1 GCA_024640705.1 Deltaproteobacteria bacterium | reverse complement strand
CGAGAAAGCGCTCGATCGCCATCAGCATGATCCGCAGCTTCGTCGACGCCCCGGGCAGGTCCTTCTTCTCGAAGCCGCGCTGCTGCTTGGCGATCCAGGTGACGTGCGCGTAGGAGTAGAGGGCAAGGCGATCGGGCTCGATCTCGAGCACCTGGTCGAGGGTCCGCGAGAAACTCTCCTCGGTCTGGTAGGGCAGCCCGTAGATCAGATCGAAGTTCACCCCGACGAAGCCGGCCGCGCGGGAGACCTCGACGAGGTGGCGGGTCTGCTCGATGGGTTGGATCCGGTGAACCGCTTCCTGAACCTTGGGGTCGATGTCCTGCACGCCCAGCGAGATGCGGTTGAAGCCGCACTCGCGCAGCGCCGCCACGTGTTCGTCGCTCGTGACCCGAGGATCGACCTCGATCGAAATCTCGGCGTCTGGGCGCATCGGGAACGCATCCGTCACCGTGTAGAAGAGGCGCTTCACCTGATCGGGCGTGAGGTGGGTCGGCGTGCCTCCGCCCCAGTGCTGCTGAGAAGCGGTTCGCGGGCCGCTGGCCTCGCGCACCGCGGCCACCTCGCGCTCGATGGTGTCGAGGTATTTCAGCGGGAGTTCGGCCTTGGAGGTGATGACCCGGTTGCAGGCGCAGAAGTGGCAGAGGCTGCTGCAGAAAGGAACGTGAACGTAAAGTGAGAGCCCGTCGCCTTCATCGGGGACCGAGGCCGCTTCGGCGGCATCACCCGCGAGCGCCGTCTCGTATTGCTCGACGCCGAAATCTTCCTTCCAGACGGGCGCGGTCGGGTAGCTCGTGTAGCGCGGGCCCTCGATCGCGTAGCGGGGCAGGATCTCTTCGATCCGCTCGAGGTCCAGGCCGAAGACGTCACGCGCCACGGGACCCCTCCTCGCCGAGTGCGCGCGCGGCGTCGGTGAACGCGCGCACCCCTTCGACTGGCGTGTCGGGCAGGCAACCGTGGCCGAGATTCAGGATCAGCCCGCGCGCGGGTCGGGCGGCCTCGGCGATGCGCCGAACGCTCGCGAAGATGTCTTCGCGGCTTTGATGAAGCGCGCAGGGGTCGAGGTTGCCCTGGAGGCTCGCGTTGCCGTTCGCGCGGCGGGCGGCTGCGGCGACATCGACCCGCCAATCCAGTGAAAGCACGTCGGCCCCGGATTCGAGCATCTCGCCGAACACATGCGCGCCATTGTTCACGTAGAGAATGAGGGGCGCGCGGTCGCGATCGAGCCGCGCGGCGATCTCGGCGTGAACCGGCAACACCCACTCCCGGTACTCGTCGGGCGCGAGCAGCCCCGCCCAGGTATCGAAGAGTTGGACGGCCTGGGCGCCGGCTTCGATCTGGGCGTTCAGGTAAGCGACGACCATTTCGGTCATGACGGACTGCAGCGCGCGCAGCACTTCGGGCGCCGCGTACATCATGCGCTTGAGCGAACTGAAATCCTTGGAGCCCTTCCCCTGCACCAGGTACGCGGCGAGCGTGAACGGGGCGCCCGCGAAGCCGAGCAGGGGGATGCGCTTGCTTTCGAGTTCCGCGCGCAACACGCGGAGGATCTCGAACACGTACGGCGTCGCCTCCAGCGGGTCGGGGAGCCGGAGTTTCTTCACCTGTTCGAGCGAGCGGATCGGATTGGCGATGGTGGGCCCGGGTTGAAAATCCACTTCGACGCCCATCGCGGGGATCGGCGTGAAGATGTCGGAAAACAGGATCACGGCCTCGCTTCCGACCAGCTCGATCGGTTGGAGGGACACCTCGACCGCGCGCTCGACGTCGCGGCACATCTCGAGAAACGTCACCCCCTCGCGCACCTTGCGGTATTCGGGCAGGTAGCGGCCAGCTTGTCGCATCAGCCAGACCGGAGGGCGATCGACGGGCTCTCCGCGGCAGCTCCGCAGCAATCGCTCGGTCGGATCGAGCTTGCCGACGGCCGGCCGAGGCGCTTTTGCCGCTTCACTCATTGATCGACTCCGTTCATCCCGTCCTCTCTTCGGGTAACCGCGCGGGCGACCTGTGTAGCTCGAAACCCGAGCCGTGTGAACGGCCGATTGTAGCTGCGCGTCGTCCGACGCGCAGGGAAGCGCCCCTGGGAGGTCGACAGCGCGAACCAGATGGGGCCTCGGGCGTCAGCCCAATGGATGCTGCTAATCTGCCCCGATGCGCATCCTGATGGCCAGTCCCCGCGGCTTCTGTGCCGGTGTCGATCGCGCGATCGAAATCGTCGAGAGCGCCCTCGAACGCTTCGGCAAGCCCGTCTACGTCCGCCACGAGATCGTCCACAACCGTCACGTGGTCGACGACCTGCGCGCCAAGGGCGCGATCTTCATCGACGACCTGGCCGAGGTTCCGCGCGGTGCGCGACTGATCTACAGCGCCCATGGCGTCTCCCCGGCGGTTCGCGCCGAAGCCGCGGAGCGCGATCTCCACGTGCTCGACGCCACCTGCCCGCTGGTCACCAAGGTCCACGTCGAAACCGGCCGCATGATCAAGCGCAATCTCGAGATCGTGCTGATCGGTCACGCGGGCCACGTCGAAGTGGAGGGAACGCTCGGGCACGGAGGGGACCGGATGCAATTGGTCCAATCCGCCGAAGACGTTCAGACACTCGAGGTGAAGGATCCGAACCGGCTCGGCGTCGTCACCCAGACGACGCTTTCGGTCGACGACACCCGGGAAGTCATGGACGCACTGAAGGATCGCTTTCCCAAAGTTGCGCTGCCCCGCAAAGACGACATCTGCTACGCGACCCAGAATCGCCAGGACGCGGTCAAGAAGCTCTGCAAAGAGGCGACCGTCGTCATCGTGGTGGGCGCACCGGCGTCGTCCAACAGCAACCGCCTGGTCGAACTCGCCGAGAAGCTCGGCGCGCGCTCGTACCTCGTGGAGACCGCGGAACAACTCGATCCGGCCTGGGTCGAGGGCGTGTCGTGTGTTGGTGTCACGGCGGGCGCGTCCGCGCCGGAAGTCCTGGTCACCGAGGTGGTCGAGCGCCTCGAGCAGCTCTCCGACGGCGATTGTTCGATCGACTCACTGCCGCTCGTAGACGAGGGCGTGACCTTCCAGTTGCCCGCTGCGCTGCGCTAGAGCGCGCTCCCACCGATCGCTGGGGATGGGGTCTTTGCGTTTCGCTCGGCGTCTCAGCTGCGCGGTTGGATCTCGAAGGTCAGCTCCTGACCCAGCCGGTCGACCAACACGCGCCCTCCCCGGCTGAGTTCGCCGAACAAGACATCGTCGACGATGCGATCCTTGAGCTCGACCTGGATCACCCGCCCCAACGGGCGCGCGCCGAAGTCTGGGTCGTAGCCCTTTTCGGCCAACCAGCTGCGCGCGGCTTCCGTCAACTCGATTTCGACCTTGCGCTCGGAGAGCTGCTCGGCGACTTCCCGGACGAATTTGTCCACCACCCGGCCCATGACATCCGGTGCAAGCGGCGCAAAGCGCACGGTCTCGTCCAGCCGATTGCGAAACTCGGGGCTGAAGAGCCGCTCGATTTCCTTGGAGCCGTCCCCGGCGCGTCCCGCCCCAAAACCGATGCCCTGCACGTTCATCTCTCGCGCGCCCGCGTTGGAGGTCATGATCAGTGTCACGTGGCGGAAGTCGGCCTCGCGCCCCTGGTTGTCGGTCAGCGTCGCGCGGTCCATCACCTGCAGCAGGATGTCGAACAGATCCTGGTGGGCTTTCTCGATCTCGTCGAGCAACAAGACCGTGTAGGGATTCTTGCGGATGCGCTCGACGAGCAGTCCGCCCTGGTCGTACCCCACGTACCCCGGCGGTGCGCCGATCAGGCGGGACACCGCGTGCTTCTCCATGTACTCGCTCATGTCGAAGCGCAGGAACGGGACGCCGAGCGCGTGGGCCAGCTGCTTCGAGAGTTCGGTCTTGCCCACGCCGGTGGGGCCCGTGAACAAGAAACTGCCGACCGGGCGATCGACGCCCGACAGCCCCGCGCGCCCGCGCTTGACGGCGCGCACGACCGTCTCGATCGCGGCATCCTGGCCAAAGACGACGGCTTTGAGCTCGGCTTCGAGGTTGGCGAGGCGGTCCCGGTCGGAGCCCGTCGCGCGCAGGGTCGGGATGTTGGCCATCCGCGAAATCACCTGCTCGACGTCGCGCACCCCAACCGTCTTGCGCTTCTTGCCCGAGGGGCGCAGCCGCACGGCCGCACCGGTTTCGTCCATCACGTCGATCGCCTTGTCGGGCAGGAAATTCTCGGGCAGGTGCCGACTCGACAGATCGACGGCGCTCTTCAGCGCGGGTCCGGTGTAGTGGACGCCGTGGTGTTCCTCGTAACGCGGCGCGAGGCCCTGGAGGATCCGGACCGCTTCTTCCGCGGTCGGCTCTCGCACGTCCACCTTCTGGAAGCGCCGGGCGAGCGCGCGATCGCGCTCGAAGTGCCGGAACTCCTGGTAGGTGGTGGCGCCGATGCAGCGCAGCTCCCCCTGAGCGAGCAACGGCTTGAGCAGGCTCGAGGCGTCGACCGTCGCGCCCTGGGCGGAACCCGCGCCGAGGATCATGTGAATCTCGTCGATGAACAGGATCGGACATGGGCGCTCGCCGATCGCCGCCGTGAAAGCCTTGAAGCGCGCCTCGAAATCGCCCCGGTAGCGGGTGCCCGCGAGCAGCGAACCGAGATCGAGCGCAAAGATCTCGGCGCGCTGCAGGTCTTCGGGCACGCGGCCCTCGTGGATCCGCAGCGCCAATCCCTCGGCGAGCGCCGTCTTCCCCACGCCGCTCTCGCCGACGAAGATCGGGTTGTTCTTGCGCCGCCGCGCGAGGATCTGAACCGTGCGATCGAGTTCGGCGCCGCGCCCGATCAGCGGATCCAGCGCGTTTGCAGCCGCGAGTTCGGAGAGGTTCGTCGAGAATGCCGCGACCGGATCGGCCGGCAACTCGGAGCCATCACCGATGCCAGACTCGATCCCCGCGGGCGTCGGACTCCCCTGGATGCCCGAGTCGGAAAGCTTCGAAATTCCATGCGAGATGTACTGGAGCATGTCGAGGCGCGAGACCCCCTGCGAGCGCAGCAGGTTGATCGCGAACGAGTCGGGCTCCTGAAACAGCGCGGCCAGCAGGTCGCCCGCGTCGACTTCTTCCTTCTCCGCGCTCTCGCAATGCGAAACGGCGTGCTGGAGCACCCGGTGAAAGGCGAGCGTCTGCTGCGCGTCGTAGGGCTCGTCGCCGGGAACCGTCTCGAGATCCTCGGCAAAGAAGCGGTCGAGCGCAGACTCGAGCGCCGGAAGCTGGGCACCCGAATGCCGCAGGATCTCCGCGCCGCGGGTGTCGTGAAGCAGCGCGTAGAGCAGGTGCTCGACGGTCAGGTAGGCGTGCCTCCGCGTCGTAGACTCGCGGTAGGCGGCCTGCAACATCAGCTGGAGTTCTCTGCCGATCTGACTCATGTGTCGCCCGTCATTCCTTTTCGATCCCCGCGCGCAGAGGATAGCCCTGCCGCTCGGCCAGCGTGTGTACCGCAGCGAGCTTGGTCTCCGCGACCTCGAGCACGTAGACGCCGGCAACCCCCAGACCGGAGTTGTGGATCTGGAGCATGATCTGGGTGGCCGCGGACGGCCCCTTGCCGAAGATGCTCTCGAGAACCCTCACCACGAACTCCATGGGTGTGTAGTCGTCGTTGTAGAGCAGGACCTTGAACCGCTCGGGTCGTGCGATCTTGCGCCGCGTCCGGGTCGCGACGCCACCCTCGTGCTGCGGATCCCCGGAATCCGGCGGGCCCTGCCCCCCCCCGGGCGGAATCGGTTCCTTCGGCATTCTGGGAGGATAGCGACGGATTCAGCGGCCCGTCATCGCGGGCTCGATCGAAAACCGCGAGACGGCCTAGACTGAATGCGTGCTGCGTATCGAATGGGCGGAAGGCGTCAACGATGTCGCGCGCGACGAGTGGAACGAACTCGTCGGCGCAGAGACGCCATTTCTCGAATGGGATTGGCTCGCGTCGCTCGAAGACGCCGGCGCCGTCGGCCCCGAAACGGGCTGGTTGCCGAGGCCGCTGCTCGCCCGCGACGGCGGCCGTCTCGTCGCCGCGTGCCCCGTCTACGTCAAGACCCACAGCGAAGGCGAGTTCGTCTTCGATTTTGCGTGGGCCGAGGCCGCAGCGCGCGCGGGCATCCGCTACTACCCGAAGCTGCTCGTGGGAATTCCCTTCACGCCCGTGACCGGCGCGCGGTTCCCGATTGCACCCGACGTCGACCGCGGCGAGACGATCCGGCGGCTCGGCGCGGCGCTGCGCGAAGCCTGCCTGGGCAGCCAGCTGTCGGGCGTTCACATCAATTTCTGTCGAGAACACGAAGCCGCGACACTCACCGATGGCTCCGACGCTGCGCGGATCGACACCGACGCCTACATGCTCCGCGTCGGTTTTCAATATCACTGGCAAAACGCCAACTACCGGACCTTCGACGACTATCTCGAACAGTTTCGCAGCAAGCGGCGCAACCAGATCAAGCGCGAACGCCGAGAAATGGAGCGGCAGGGGATTTCGATCGAAGCGCTGACCGGCGATGCGATCACCGACGACCTGATCGAGCCGATGTTCGCGTGTTATCTGGCGACGATCGAGAACCGCTACTGGGGGCGCCAGTACCTCAACCCCCACTTCTTCGAGCTGCTTCGCGACCGCTTCCGGCATCGGCTCTGCCTGGTGGTCGCCCGAAAGGGCAGCGAGGTCATCGCGGGCACCACCAACGTGATCAAGGGCGACACCCTCTACGGTCGCTATTGGGGAGCGCTGCAAAACGCGCGCTATCTGCATTTCAACGTCTGCTACTACGCGGCCATCGAGCACTGCATCGCGGCGGGGGTCGATCGGTTCGAGCCGGGCGCGGGGGGCGATTACAAATTTCTGCGCGGCTTCGACGCGCAGCCCACCTACAGCCTGCACTTCCTCGCGGAGCCGAGACTCGCCCGGGCGGTAGCGGAATTCCTGCAGCGAGAACGCGCCGACGCACACGCGGTGATCGATCATCTTCGCGAAAACAGCGTCCTCAAACCCGCCGCTGGGCCCCGCGATCGCGCGAGCGACACCCCGGCTGAGGCGCGGCCTGCAAATCGCACTAGACCGGATCGCGCATCGTGACGAACTCTTCGGCGGCCGTCGGGTGGATCCCGATGGTGGCGTCGAATTGCGCCTTGGTGGCGCCGCACTTCAACGCGACCGCAAAGCCCTGAATGATTTCGCCAGCGTCTGCGCCCACCATGTGGAGCGCGACGACCCGGTCGGAGGCGCGATCGACGATCAGCTTCATCAGCGTCCGCTCTTCGCGGCCCGTCAGCGTGTGTTTGAGTGCGCGGAACGTCGAGCGGTAGACGTCGATCTCGCCGTGGATTTCGCGCGCGGCCCCTTCGGAGGGGCCGACCGTGCCGATCGGCGGTTGACTGAAGACCGCGGACGCGACGCCCGTGTGATCCGGTTTCGTTTCCGCGCCCCCGAAGAGCGTCTTCGCAACGCAGGTGCCCTCGTGGATCGCCACCGGTGTGAGGTTGATGCGATCGGTCGCGTCGCCGATCGCCCAGATGCTCGGAACCGAAGAGCGTGAAAACGCATCGACGCTGACGGCGCCCTTCGCGTCGAGCGCGACACCGGCCTCCTCGAGTCCGATCCCCCTCGTCTTCGGCACGCGTCCCGTGGCGTACAAGATGGCGTCGGTTTCAAGAGTTGAACCGTCCTCGAGCGTTGCGCGCAGCCCTCTCGCAACCTGCTCGATCGACGCGATATTGGCCTCGAAGCGAAGGTCGAGGCCCCGCGCCCGCAGCTCCGAGGCGAGGAATTTCCGCACGTCGTCGTCGAAGCCGCGCAGGAACAGCGGCCCGCGGTAGAGCTGGGTGGTCTTCACGCCGAGCGCGTGGAAGATGCCCGCGAACTCGACCGCGATGTAGCCCCCGCCAACGACGACGATGCGCCGGGGCAATTCCGGGAGATGGAAGATCTGGTCAGAAGTCATCGCGAGTTCGATACCGGGAATATCGGGCATCGATGGCCGACTACCCGTCGCGATCAGGATGTTCGCGGCCGTGATCGCCCTGCCAGCGACCTCCAGGGTGTGGGCGTCGCGCACGCGCGCACGCGCTTCGATCAGGTCGACGCCGGCGTCGACGAGCAGCTTTCGGTAGATCCCGTTGAGGCGCGCGATTTCGCGGTCCTTGTTGGCGACCAGGGTCGGCCAATCGAAGCTGCGGTCTCCCACCGACCAGCCGAAGCCGGCTGCGTCTTCGAAATCGTCGCGGAAATGGGCCGCGTAGACGAAGAGCTTCTTCGGCACGCAGCCCAGATTCACGCAGGTTCCTCCGAGATCGCTCTCCTCGGCGACGGCAACCCGCGCGCCGAGCGAAGCGGCAACACGGCTGGCTCGGACCCCGCCCGAACCCGCGCCGATCACAAAGAGGTCGTAGTCGAACTCAGCCATGGTCTTCTCCTGTTGGCGCGCGCTATCGAAGCCTGCGAGCGTCGACGATCAAAGCGATCCCGATTGCGAGCAGAATCGCATTGGGCGCCCAGATTGCCAGCTGGGGCGACACCAAACCTTCTCGCGCGACGTCCTGCGCGTAGACAAAGAGCCCGTAGTAGCCGCCGAACAAAGCCAGCGCCATCAACAGGCCGCGGGAGCGGCTGCGGACGACACCGCGCAAGCCCAACGAAACGCCGACGAACGCGAAGAGCAGTGGCGCAAACGGGATCGCGAACATGCGTTGAATCTGGGTCGCATACATCAGCGGATTGCGAAAGGTGAGATCACCGACAGGATCACCCGATTCGATTCTGCGCAGGGCGTCCCGCAACTCGTCCAACCGGAGTTGATCGATCCAGTAGCGCTGCGGCCCCGCGCCGACCCGCAGTGCGGGAAACTCGTAGTCGAACCGCTCGAACGAGATCCGGTATTCGTCGAAAGCGTCGATCGGATCGGGCTGCATCCGCAGGTCTCCATTCTCCAGCGACAACCGCAACCTACCGGATTCGGGGTCGAGCGAGAACTCTCCCGTTTCGGCAAAGATCTGGATGCGGCGGTCTTCGCTCGATGCGTCCGAAATCATCACGCCTTCGAGCCGTCGATCGGCGCCGCGCCTCTGGACGAAGATCATGCGATCGCCGAAGGATTGGAAGCGCCCCGCTTCGATCAAGCCTCCCCTGGAGGCCAGTTGCAAACTCAGCGCCGACAATTCGCGTTTGCAGCGCGGCTCCAGTTCGATCGTGAAGTAGGCGGTCAGCAGCGCAAGAATCGCGCCGAGCAGACAAATCGGCGCGACCAGCGCCGCAGATCCCAACCCGCTCGCGCGCAGCGCGGTGACCTCGAGATCCCCGCCCAGGCGACCGATCGCCAGCATCGAACCGAAGAGAAACGCGATCGGCAGCGCGTAGCCGAGCACCAGCGGAACGGCGCAACGCGCGATTCCGAGCTGATCGGCCAGCGTGATGCCGCTGACCATGAATTCTTCCATCCGACCGAAGAGATTCGGAATCAGGATCACCGGAGCCGCAGCCACGAGTCCGAGCGCGGTGTACTGCGCGACTTCCACGACGAGATAGCGAGAGATCGTCCAGCTCACGGCCACGCGAGAGATCCTAGTCGGGCCCGCGAGCTCGGGCGAGCTGATAGTATCCGCGCCGCGCACCGGAGTGATCCAATGACTGAAGCCGCCAGCTCGCCGGCAACCCAAGGCACCGGACAGACCGGCCTCGCGGGTCGACTCCGAAAGATCTTCGGGATTCCGTCGCCCACAGAGCGGGTGCACTCGTGGCACGTCAGCCCCGCAATCGACATGGCGGCCTACCACTTCAGCTGGCTCTGGGTGCTGCTTCCGCTGATCTTCGCGGGCCCGAAGTATCCGGTCGACTACCTCCCCTACTACGTCTTCGTGGTCACGATCGGATTCGTCCACCGCCACTACACGCTGGGCTACGCGTACCTCGACGCCGAAATCTTTGCGCGCCACCGCCGGCGCTTCATCTACACACCCCTGATCCTCGGAGCGGCCTTTCTCGCGACCCCGTATCTGGTCAGAGCCAGCATCCCCGCCGGCGCGGTCTCGATCGGAGCATTGCACTGGCCCGAGGTGGATCTGCGACTCAAGCTGCTGGTCACGACGCTGATCTTCGGCGCGGGGGTCTGGAACATCTGGCACACGCTCGCACAGAAGTACGGAATCCTGCGGATCTACAGCGCGAAAGCGCTGAGCGAGCACGAGGCGAGTGTCCCGGGCTGGGTCGACCGACTCTTCACAATGGGCTGGCTGCCGCTGATCGTCACCTATGTGGCGCCCCCCTTCGCGGACGCGATCCAGACCGAATTCAAGATCGCGGGCCTCTTCGTGCAACCCATCGTCGGTTGGCTCGTCGCCGCAGAGCCGATCACCGCTCCGATGGCTGCGGTTCTCGCGATCGCGAGTTCGGCGATCTTCGCCGCCTTCGAATGGCGCGTACACCGCTTCCGCAACAGCCCGAGGCTTTCGATGGCGATCGGCCTCGGCAGCCTCTGGGCCTGCTTCCTGCTCGTCGATCCGATCAAGGTCTACCTCGCGTTTGCGTTCAGCCACGGCCTGGAATACATGGTCTTCGTCTGGGCCTATCAACGGCGGCGATACGCGCAGCCGCGCTCGCCCCAACCCACCCTGGCCCGACTGCTCGAACATCCCTGGCTCACTTATTCGAGCTACACATTGGTGCTGGCCGCGATCTACATCTCGCTGCAGGACTGGGAGGGCTTTCGCCTCTGGCAGCTACCGAATGTTCGCGTCGCCAACCTGAAACTCGGAGCGTGGATCTTCTACTGGGGGGTCTTCCAGTCGCTGCTGCACTTCTACTTCGACGGGTTTCTCTGGA
>JAHEEJ010000100.1 GCA_024640705.1 Deltaproteobacteria bacterium | reverse complement strand
AGCTGCGAATCAAATCGAATCGAAGGCCCCAGTAATCTTCTTTTCGACACCAGGGTCGAACCACCAGGTTTACCGACGAGTCAGAAAGTTCAGAGACGGCGACGACGGGTTCTGGATCCGGCAGCACGCGAGAATCCTTGCTGAGTACCGCGTTTACCACTGCAATCGCAGCCGATATGTCGTCGTCATAGGAGATGCCGAGAATGATGTCGTTTCGACGCGTATCGTTTGCGGAAAAATTCTTGATCGTGGCTCCGAAGATGCCAGAGTTGGGAACGATGATCTTGACGTTGTCGGGTGTGTTCAGCGTCGTCGAGAACACTCCGATCTCGGTAACGGTCCCTGCGACCCCGGCCGCGTCGATGTAGTCACCAACGTGGAACGGCCTGAACAGCAAAAGCATCACACCCGATGAGAAATTCGCCAGCGTTCCCTGAAGGGCGAGACCAATCGCCAATCCCGCGGTGCCGAGCACCGCTACGAGTGAGGTGGTTTCAATTCCGAACAGGCCGAGTACTGCGATCAGGACGGCGGCCAGGAGGATGAAGTAGACGAGATTGGAAACGAAGGGAATCAGGGACGGATCTACATTCCGACTCTCCATGGCCCGTCGGATCGATTTGCGCGCGATGTTGCACAAGAATCGACCGATGATGAGTACCGCGAGTGCGCCGACGAGTTGCAGTCCCCAGGTCGACATCAATGTGACGATGTTTTGAACGGCTTGATCGACCGTCGAATCCATGGATCCTCCTCTTTGACGGTATTTCTGGTCAGGATGCTGTAATCGAATCGACTTCGGATGTTAGCCTGGGTGAGTCCATCTTTTCGGCTTCACGTGCGGCGCGCTTCCTCAACTCGTGCGCCTTCTCGTGGTCTTGCGGCTGATTGCGTTCCATCAGGAATCTCGCGTAATCGCACTGAACGCGAGCTGTCCAGAGTCGTGCATCCATCGCCTGGCAAGAACGGATTGCGGCTTCGAAATGATGCATCGCCTCCAGATCGTGGCCCGCCGTCGCTGCGAGGAGTGCGAGGTACCGAGAAACCGGGCCGTGAAAGACGACCCAACTGAACGCGACGAAGCGGCCGGCATGGGATTGCAACTGACTGTAGAGTGCGCCTGCGCTCTTGGAATCCCGCAACCGCGTGCACGTCTCTGCAAGGTGATGGAGGCTTGCTGCCCAGCCGAAGTCCGGCCCCACCGCTGAGAAATCCTGGGCGGCAAGCGAGCCGAATAGATTTCGCGCTTCGTCTTCTTTGCCAATCTGGCTGCAGAGGTTCGCGAGAGCACAGAACCACATACTCCCGGGGCGAAGGGTTTCGGCGAGGTGTCTGACCTCGTCTTCCAGCTCCTCGAGCTTCAGCTGCTCGTAGAACACGCCGTAGCGATGAAGCGTGCGCGTCAGCTGGTAGGAGAGGTCGCCGCCGAGAGCACCGAGATCCAGTGCTTCGCGGCCGATTTCGGCTGATTCAGTCACCCGGCCCTGGATGAGGAGACGGGTAGCCCGGATGATCCTCATGAACGCTCGCTCGGGGGGCTGGCGTAATGCCTCTGCAACCCGCTCGAGCTCGGCCAGGTCGCGGTTCACGCCCTGGGGATCTCCGCGCATCAGCAATTCTTCGCTGCGGTAAAGCAGAGCCAGGAAGATGAGGTTGCGGTCGCCGGATTCGTACGCGAGGCGAGCGATCTCGTTTTCGAGTTCGAGCTTGCGACCCACGTAGCGCGGGCGGGAGTAGGCATATGTTTGTGCGTAAAGCGCTTCCGCGAGTGCCAAAGGATCACCGCTATTGCGAGCGATCGAGACCGCCTCTTCGGTCAAGGCGAATTCGAGTTCCGAATCGTCGCTCCAGTATTTTACGATCGCGAGTCTGCTGAGCAGCCTCGCCCGGGTCAGGCTCTGGGGTTCTGTGTGGAGGCGAAGCGCATCCTCGAGCAGCGAAACTTCGACCGTGTCGACGCTCCCAGAGAGAATATCAAAGGGCGTTTGCACGCCGAGCGCGGCGCGTCCGAGGATTTCGGGCAACTCGAACCGGCGCGCGAGCCCCGCCGCGCTCGTGCAGGCCTCGCGGGCGCGTGTCAGATTTCCCGCTCGGCGTTCGGATTCGGCCGTAGCCAGCAGGAGCTGGCAGCGTTCGTGTGCGGTTCGCGCTTCGCGCCGCTCGAGCATCTTCAGCGCATCCCGAAAATGGGTCGAAGCTTCTTCCCATGCGAACTGCTCGACCGCAAGCTCCCCCGCTCGTCTCGCGAAAACGATCGCCTTCTCGAACTCTTCCGGGCCCGCGCCCTCGGTGTAATGGAATGCGATCTCAGCGAGGTTCGCGGTCGGACTCATGCCCTGCATCTGTTCCAAAACCTTGGCGACACTGCGATGGATCCGGGCTCGATCGGAGGTCTCGATCTCTTCGTAAAGCGCCTCGCTGACGAGTGCGTGGACGAAGCGGTAACGCCCCAATGCCTCGGGCACCTCGGTTACGATGTTCGAGTTGAGGGCCTGCGTCAGGGGTTCGAGCTTCAATTCTGATTCGAGTACCTGAACGAGGACCTCGCGCGAAAACTCCTGGCCAATCACAGCGGCGACCGCAAGCACTCGATGGGCCTTTGGCGGCAACATCGCCAGGCGGCGCTGAACGACGGCTGTCACGCCCTGAGGCAGGGAGAACGTGCTGGTCCCCTGAATGCCGGTCTTGAACGCGCCGGGCTGATTCTTGACGAGCTGGGCAATTTCCAGGACCAGGAAAGGGTTGCCGTCCGTCTTCTCGCCTACGGCCGAGACGAGTTCTTCTGACGGCTCATCGTCGCGATTCATCCGGAGTATCTGGGCGATTTCTGACGACGTAAGTCCCTTGAGACTCACCTGCTCGAACAGTGAACGGCGCGCCAGAACACCGAGGGTTTCCGAGAGCGAATGTTCGACCTCTTCCTCCCGGTAGGCGCCCAGCAAGAGGATTGGAACTTCGACCATTTCGTGCGCGAGAAATTCGATCAGGCGCAGGGACGGGGCATCGGCCCACTGAAGATCGTCCAGAACCAGAATCTGGGTACCGTCGTCGTGGGCCACGTTGCGAAGGAAGTGGGTGATGCTGTCGAAGAGGCGAAATCGCTCCTGGTCCGACTGTACCGCTGGGGATTCCGGAAGCTCTGGAAGCCTCTCGCGCAAGCTCGGAATGATTCGCGCGATATCGAGCGCGCTGGACCCCATTTGTTCGTGAAGGGTTTCGGAACTTCGGTTCGCGATCAGCGCGCGCAGGATCTTTACCCAAGGCCAATACGGCCGCGCCCCTTCGCCTTCCCAGCACCATCCCGAGTGGACCGGGTGGTTTGTCGTTGCCGCCCGTCGACCGAACTCCTCGAGCAGGCGGGTCTTGCCTCCACCGGCTTCGCTGGAGATGAATACAATGCGCCCGTGGCTCTGATTGGCGTCGTCCAGGGCTTCTTCCAGGCGTTGCAGTTCGTGCTCGCGGCCCACGAACGAGGGCCCCTGCCGGTTTGGCCGGGCCCTCGTGGTCGAGTTTTCCGGAGCGGATTGCGGCGAGTCGCTCAGATCGACTTCGGCCACAAAGCGAAAACCGCGGCGGCGAACGGTTTGTATGACACTCTGTTGCCCACCGTCGTCACCGACGGCCTGGCGGGCAGCGTGGATCGCGCGACTCAACACGTCGTCCGTTGCTGCAACTCCCGCCCAAAGCGCTTCGAGGATTTCTTCTTTGGGTACGACACGGTCGCGTCGAGCGACCAGATAGAGCAGAAGATCGAGCACCTTGGGTTGGACATCGAGGCCCGATCCGTCTCGGCGCAGTACGTAGAGCCCCGGATCGAGTTCAAAAGCGCCGAAGCGGTACAGAGTTCCCGCGAGTTCGGGATTTCGGCCTTCGGTCACACAAAGCTCCGCAGCGCGATCGCCTCAAGGGCCCTTTGCATCTGTTTGATCATATATTGAACTTCAGCCCCTTGGGGAGATTTCAGCAAAACAGGTTCCGGTCCGGAAACGATCAGTGAGGGCTGTCGAGCGACGACGGCCCGGTTCGGTTTACGTTAGTCGTCGGGACCCGGAATCGCGAGCGCTCGCCGATCTAACGATTACCTTCCACTCGACTTTTCGTTGGCTGAACTCGGTTCCACCTCGGTGCCCCGACCCGCGCATTTCGCTTTCTGGATCCGGCCGGAGTGGGGATGTCGCCATCTCGATCCACATCAGGACTGGGTCCTAAAAGCCCCGCTGTCATCATCTCACAAGCGAGTGCCTACGGGAAGACCGATTGCTCCCCCGCGGGGCGATTGCGCCTCTCGATCGCCAGGGTATCGAGGGTCGGATGGGCGCCCGGGTCGACGAAGTGAAGCGATTCAAATGCTGCGGTTTCGCCCTCAAAGGGATCGTCAATTGAACAATAAAATCAGATTTTAATAAATTAAAAATATTTTCATAAAAACATTAATTCAATAAATGATGATCAATTGATTCGATGAAGCCGCTTGGAGATTTCAACTCGTGTCGACCTCGACGGAGCGGGGGCGTCGATCGGATATTCGGTCCGCGGCGTTTTCGGGCTTCATGCGAAATCAAGCAGACGAGCCATTGGGGAATGACCGTGGGTCCAAAATGCCTCTTGTATTTGCCTGCCCCAGAGGTTTATACCGGGAGTTGAGAAACGTCAGGTGGAGGCGCTCTGACTGGCCTCTCACCGGGAGGTCGGCTGCTGCGCGGAGACCAGGGGAAAGACCAATCTGGACTCATTGAGGAACTCTGCAGGCTTCGACAGGAGGCCAGCGAGCAGGCCGCCGAATTGCGCGATTCCGAGAGTCGCTTCGACGCGCTGATCGGGAATTCGTCAGACCTGATCTTCGAATTCGATAGCGAGGGTCGCCTGGTCTTCTTGAGTCCGAACTGTTCCTCGCTCATCTCTCGCTCCCTCGATGAGATCCTGGGAAAGACCGTACAGGAGAGCGGGATCCTGGAATCCCTGCACCCAGACGATCGAGAGCCGCTTTTCGAGGCTTTTCGCGAGGGAATCAAATCGAACAAGGAGACCACGAACCGCTTTCGGCTGCTCGATTCCGACGGCTCGTGGCGTTGCTTCGAAGGCGTCTCGACGCCCTGCAAACAGGTGGATGGTTCTCGACGTATCCTTTCGATCTGCCGCGATGTGACGGATATCGTGCAGGCGCGTCAGTCCCACCAGGAAACTGAAGAACGCTACCGCATCGTAACCGATGTGAGCCGCGACATGATCGTCGAGGTCGATGCTGCGGGTAAACTGGTTTTTGCAAATCGGTCCGTCGAAGACATCACCGGATATGCCAATCCTGAATTGGTAGGCAAGGATTACATTTCGTTTTTCGAGTTGGTTCATCCGGACGATCGCGAGCGCATCCGTCGGCAATACGAGAGCCAAAAAGGTGAAACGGGCAGTACGGTTCGCTATCCCCCGTATCGCTTTCGACACAAAGACGGGTCATGGGTCTGGTTTTCGACGATCGGTACCTGGTACGAGAGGGCCAGTGGCGAGATTAGAATGCTCGAGGTGTCTCGGGATATTTCCCAGGAGATTCGAAGAGAAGAGGAGCGGATCGAAATTGCACGACAGATGCTGGAGACCCAGAAGCTCGAGAGCCTGGGGGTGATGGCGGGGGGCATCACGCACGACTTCAACAACCTGCTGACACCGATCCTCGGTGATTCGGAGCTCGCGCTGCTCGATCTGCCCGCCGACTCGCCGGTGCGGCCGCGTATCGAGCAGATCCTTCAAGCGGCGAAGCGTGCCGCCGCGCTCACCCGGCAGATGCTCGCTTATTCTGGGCAAACCCCGGTCTCGGTCGAGCCCATCTGCATTTCTCGACTCGTCGAGGAAATGGGGCAGTTGCTAGAGGGAACCGTCTCTGGCAAGGCGGGGCTGATCTACGACATGTTGGAAGATCTGCCCGCTGTGGAGGCAGACGTCGCGCAACTCTCCCAGGTGGTGATGAACCTGATCACCAATGCGACCGAGGCGGTGCGCGAGGGGGCAGGGCGGATCACGCTTCGGACGGGCGTAGTAGAGGCCGAGAAAATCGATCGCAGCAACGCCATTGGCGACTGCGAGCCGGTCGCGGGGAACTACGTCTTTTTCGAAGTCATCGACGACGGCTGTGGGATGGATGCTGAGACGCAGTCGAAGATCTTCGATCCGTTCTTCACGACCAAGTTCACCGGGCGCGGTCTGGGGCTCGCCGCCGTCGTCGGTATCGTGCGCAGTCACGGCGGAATGATCGAGATCGACAGCGAGGTGGGCCGCGGAACGCGGTTCCGCGTGATGTTTCCCGCTGCGGTGCGGATCGCGGCCGTGGCCGAACCGCGGGTGACGCCACCGGTCGAAGCATGGCGCGCCAGCGGGACGGTGTTGGTCGTGGACGACGACGAAGGAGTGCGAGACCTGCTGAACGCGATCCTTAGCAGAGCCGGGCTCACGGTGTTGCTGGCGAGCGACGGTCGCGAGGGGGTGGATCTCTTCCGGCTTCACGCAGATGAAATCTGCGCCGTGGTGCTGGATCGGACCATGCCGGACATCGGTGGCGAAGACGCCTTCGACGAAATTCGACGGATCCGGCCCGACGCGCGCATCATGCTGATCAGCGGCTACTCGGAGGAGCGAGCGGCGTGGCACTTCATCGACAAGGGACTCGATGCCTTCATCCACAAACCCTTCGAGCCCTCGGTTCTACTCGAGAAGATTCGGCGCATCATCGACAGCAATTGGGATCCGACCACTTAGCGCTCCCTCCCTGAAAGGCGCGTCTCGTATCATAGGGTTATCTCCTACAACCATTTGGATAATCAACCGATTTGACTGGTCAGCGCCTTCTATTCTGCGGAATCGGTGCTAGAAATATCCGCCGAGCGGCGCTGGCGACACACCAGGCGTTACCGCTGGTGGAGGTGGGGAGAGATGGCGCTAAAGGAGGGGAGTCGGGTATTTCTGCGCTTCGACTCTCCATCGCGCGGGCGTGTGCTTCAGCCCGGCATCGCTCGCGAAATCCGAGACAGTGATTGGACACTCTCTTTTGAGGCCCGTCATCACGCCGTTGAAATCGGTGAAGAGAAGCTGATCTATTACAACCAGTCGCGGTTGTTCGTTCAGCAGCCGGTTTTGATCGAGGCGCAATCGGGCGATGGTCCGCCTTTCGTGCTGACCGTGAAATCCATTGGCGACGCTGTTTCTGTGGGGACTCGCGAAGAAGATCGTGTATCGACCCTGGGGGCCGGTTTGACGGCGATGATCGAAGACGAGAATGACTGTGCCGTTCAGGATATCAGTTTGTCGGGTCTCGCCGCGGTATGCACCCGGAAATATCACGTCGGGCGGTGCCTCGAAATTGCAATTCGCTATGGGGATGAAGAATTCGTCGGCCAGGTGGAGGTGCAATGCATCCATCCGGTCGGCGGCGGAAAGAATCGCTACGGATTGCTCGGCGTTTTCGATACCGCGGAAGGCAAAAAGCTCCAGAATGGCTTGACGCGAATGACCCTCGAGATCCAGCAGCAACGTCTGAAGATCATCTCGAGTTCGAACTGATTTCGAATCCGAGCGTGACTTCCAGGCGAGACTGGACCGGTGCCGCTGCCGTGAGAACGGTTTCGATGCCGTCGTTGCGCGCCTGTTTCGCGGATGCGGGCTAGAGTCGGTCCATGTCGGATTTCTTCGAACGCCCGCCGGCGGCTGACCAGACCCTGATCGGGCGAATGATTCGGGCTGCCCGTCTCGATCCGCGCCTCTATGCCGAGGTCGAAGCGGACGAGACCACGATCGGGCAGGCCGCCAGTGTGGTCTTGCTCGCGGCTTTCGCGGGTGGCATCAATTTTCCGGGCGCGCCGTTTGCGATCCTGTTCGGTGGCTTGCTGGCGGCACTCGTAGGGTGGGTACTGTTCGCCTACGTGATCTATCTGATCGGCGCGAAGCTGCTGCCCGAGCCCACGACCCAGGCGGATTTCGGCGCGTTGCTGCGAGCCATGGGATTTGCGAACGCGCCGGGGGTCGTGAAGCTGCTGGGGATCGTTCCCGAGCTGCGCGTTTTGGTTTTCTTCCTGGCGATGGTGTGGGTACTCGTGGCCACGGTTACGGCGGTCCGGCACGCGCTTGCCTACAAGAGTGCCTGGCGTGCGATCGGGGTCTGTACCATTCCGCTACTCGCCGGTCAGCTGCTGATCTTCGCCGTGGCGTCCTCGATCACGGGGTCGCCCGAAATGCACCAGGGAATGCCGGAGCCACCGGTCGTATTGCCCTGATTTCCGCCTCGGCAATGCGCTGCGGATCGCGCAAGCCCTCCGCTACGAGAGTTCGAGATCGGCAAATACGGGCGCGTGATCCGAGGGCGTCAGGCCGTCCTTCTTCTTCCGAAAATCCCGATCGATCGCGACGGCCTCGACACGGGAGAGGGCCGCGGGGTTGGCGAGCAGGAAATCGATCCGAAGGCCGAGTTTTCGGTGGAACGCGCCACCCCGATAGTCCCACCAGGAGAACGCGACCTCATCCGGATGGAGGGTGCGAAAGACGTCTGAAAAACCGCACCCCAGGAGATCCCGGTAGCGCTTTCGCTCCTCTTCGGTGTGGAAGATCTGGCCCTGCAGTCCCTCTTCGTCGTGACTGTCGATCGCAGCCGGGCAGACGTTGAAATCCCCGCACAGGATGGCCGGCTGCTCGCGCTCTGCGAGCCGCTCGAAGTACCGCGCCAGATCGTCGAACCAGGCGAGTTTCTTCGGGAAGTCCTCGTGATCGAGGCTCTTGCCGTTCGGGCAGTAGACGGTCGTGAAGTGGAGGTCGCCAATTTCGGCGCTGAGCAATCGCGCGCCCAATTCAGCCTGGCCCGGCAATCCCTGTTGGGTCACGCGAGCCGGCTCTCGGCTCAGGATCGCGACGCCGTTCCAGGCTTTCTGGCCGTGGCTTGCGACGTGGTAGCCGAGCGCCTCGAACGGTTCGCGCGGGAACTGCTCGTCGGTGAGCTTGAGTTCCTGCAGGCCGACGACGTCGGGCTGGCGCTCCTTCAGCCAGTGCAGTGCGAACTCGAGCCGGGCGCGAAGCCCGTTGATGTTCCAGGTTGCAACCCGCATCGACCCTCCTGTCGCCGTAGCGCCCGTTCTAGCACAGGCTTCGTTTCCGGCGCGTCCAGATCCGTCATCGACACGAAGAACATTGATATTCTACAGTGTGTTGCGCTCTTGAATCGAGAAGTTGCGCAAAGCATGGCGGCGGTCGGGGGCGCGCTCCGCAACGTCGTTCTAGACTGTTGATCGGTATTCCGACGGAGGCCCCCCATGGTGGATGAAATCCGGCTCGTCGCGGACGAGTTGATGGCACAGCGCGAGACCTGCGATCCCCTCACCGAGGCCAGAAAGGAGGTTCTTCCCTACCAGCGTCGCGTCGCCGACGCGTTGGGAGCCCTGCGGGCGATCATTACCGACGATACGCCCTCCGGCCAACTCACCAGCGACCTGCGCGTGATCCACGGCCTCGTCGCCGCCCTGGTCGGAAGCCAGCACTCCACCCGGTTGATCCAGAAACTCCCATCCATTCGCCACCTCGTGGCGACGGATCTCGAAGCGGCCTTTCAGGGAGATCCGTCCGCGTCGAGCTACGGAGAGATCATCGCCGCCTACCCGAGCATCGTCGCAGTTTCCGCTTACCGCCTGGCCCATAGCTTTCACGAGATTGGCGAGAAGATCGTCGCGCGCATCATGTCGCGGGACGCGCATAGCCAGACCGGCATCGACATTCACCCTTGCGCCGTGATTGGCACGCATTTCTTCATCGATCACGGTACCGGCGTCGTGATCGGGGAAACCTGTGACATCGGTGATCGGGTCAAGCTCTACCACGGTGTGACGCTCGGCGCGTTTTCGAATCGGGCGGGTCGCGGCGACGCCGGCAGCAAGCGCCATCCGACGCTGGAAAACGACGTCACCATCTACCCGAATGCCTCGATCCTCGGCGGCGATACGGTGATCGGCGAAGGGTCGGTAGTCGGTGGCAACGTCTGGTTGACCCACTCGGTTCCGCCCTACACGCGCGTCACGATCGATGCCCCGAGCCTGCAGCTTCATCAAAAGCCACCGACGCAACGGGGAGACGGGATCTAGATCGCGTCTCAGCCCGGGCGTCTCCCGGTGAAGCCGTCCATGCTTCGGGTCACGCCGAGTGCGCGCGCGATCCAGTCGAAGACCGGCACCGGAAGCAGGCGCATCAGATACACCAAGATGACCGTGCGCGGCATTAGAAGGCGCCGTTGCCCGCGCCGAATCGCCCGGACGATTTTTCGGGTCGCGTATTCGGGTGTGAGGATCGGGAGTAGCGGTGTCGCCGTGCTCGCACCCTCGAACATGCCCGTCGAGATGAAGTAGGGGCAGACGACAGTCGTCCGGATTTCCCGGTGACCCAGGTGGCGCAGCTCCGCGCGTAGCGCGTCATCGAATCCAACCGCCGCGTATTTGCTGGCCGCGTAATCGGTCATCCCCGGCGCGCCGATCAGCCCCGCCGCCGAGGCGATCGTGACGATGTGACCGCGTCCGCGCTCGATCATGGCCGGCAGAAACGCGCGGGTCGTCCAGATGGGTGCGAGTGCGTTGACGTCGAAAGTTTCCCTGATCTCGGCATCCGTGATCTCGAGCAGTGGCCGACCCGAGACCACACCGGCATTGTTGATCAGGACGTCGATCGGGCCGTGCTCGGCGATCACGCGCTTCGCGGTGTCGTAGATCGAATAGGGTCGGGAGACGTCGCAGAGGTAGGTCGCACAGCGAAGGCCCCGCTCGCCGAGTTCCTTGTCGATGGCCTCCAGCGGGACCCGCTCATTGCTCCACAGGATCACCTGGGCGCCTTCGGCGGCGAAGGTCTCGGCCATCAGCCTGCCGATGCCGCTCGAGCCGCCCGTAATCAAGATCTTCTGGTCGCGAAAAGACCCCACGGGAGAACCCTATCACGGACCGGGCCATCGCGCGGGTAGCTGGCGAATCCTTCGG
>JAHEEJ010000419.1 GCA_024640705.1 Deltaproteobacteria bacterium | reverse complement strand
GGTCGCCAATCGAGCGGCGGGGCGAAGGGGTTCGATGCGGCCCCCAAAAAGAGGCGCGGGCGCACGGTGATCTTGCGGCCGCTCATATAGAGGCCCTCATCGCGCATGGTGCGGATCGTTCGCAGCAGGTGGAGAGAGTCGAGGTCGAAGACGCGCTTGGCTCCGGGCTGATCACCTGCCGTCACGTCGTCTCCGGTCAGGCAAAGGATGTTGTGGACGCCCATGGCAGCCGCGCCCAACACGTCGCCCTGGATCGCGATTCGGTTGCGGTCGCGGCAGGAAACCTGCATGACCGGCGAGTAGCCGGCGTGGGTCAGCAGCGCACAGATCGCGACGCTGGACATATGGCAGTGTGCGCCAGAAGCGTCCGTTGCGTTGATGGCATCGCAGACCTGAGAGAGTACGAGTGCGGCGTCGAAGACGTCGTGCGGGTCGGCGCTATCCGGCGGATTGAGTTCTGCGGTGACCGCGAACAGGCCCGCGCGCAGGACCTTCTCGAGACGGCCATCGGATTTGGTGGGCGGTAGCGTCATCTAGGCCTCCGCCTCGGGAGAGTCGCCCCAGCCCGCCACGTCGACCTTGTCCGCACCCGTCATCAAATTGACCCACGCTGAGCTCTTCATGAGTCGACGGTCGACCGGCGGTTGAACGACGTGCAGTTCATCTTTGTAGATCGTCATCATCTCGGCGCGATCGTACGCGTCCACCCAGATGCAGCGCATCTCGGGTTTGATCTCGCAATGGCCGTTTGCGCGCACACCACCGCAGGGTCCGTTTCGCAGGTTTTTCGGACAGGTCATCGGGCAGGTCATACCCGTCGAATGGAGGATGCACTGGCCACACATCCTGCAATCGAAGATCCGGCGCTTGCTGAACTCTTCGGGTGCGTAGAGCCAACGGGCGAGACGTTCCGCTCCGAGGAGACCGATCAGGAAGCGAAGCCTCATCGCGATCCAATGGTTCGCCCGGTAGCCCACGGCGAGTATGCGCGGATGATTTTGTAAGCGGCGTGAAAAGCCCATCGATCGGTCGTTCCCTGGTTCCCAAATAGCTCGCGCGCAATCGGCGAACGTCAGTTCAGCTACCGCGGCTCCGGCGCCGATTTCGCCGGCGCATGCTCTCCCCGGACTGCGATTCCGAAGCCGTCTCGAGAGTCGGAAGGGTAACTTCCTTGGCGAGTTCCGTGAAGCGTTCCACGCTGTTGGGGATACCCATCGCGTTCACGAAGTGTCCCTGGAACGCGGGTTCGACCGCGGTCTCGATCTTTTCGATCGTGCGAACCCGGGATTCGATCAGTCCACGCGCGCTCCCGTCGAGAAGCGCGGCTACGGCTCCGGTTCCAGCGGCATTTCCGGCAGACGAAACGTTCGAAAGAACGCAATCGGGAATCATCCCGAGCACCATCGCGTATTTCACATCGATGTGACTTCCGAACGCGCCCGCGAGCCGGATCCGATCGACCTGATCGATGTCGAGGTGGTTCATCAAGAGACGCACGCCCGCGTAGAGGGCGCCCTTTGCGAGTTGGATCGCTCGAACATCGTTTTGTGAGACGCTGATCGAGGGCGAGCCCTCGCGGATCACGTAGCGAAACGTGCGCTCGTCCTGGATGACCCGCGAAGTGCGCTCTTGCATCGAGCCGACGATCCGGCCCTCCGGATCGATGACGCCCGCGAGAAAGAGTTCGGCGACGACCTCGATGATGCCGGTTCCGCAGATCCCCGTGATGCCGCTTTCTTCGATCGCTTCTTCGAATCCCGGATCGTCGGACCAGAGTTCGCAACCAATCACGCGGAAGCGGGGTTCGAGGGTTTCGCGATCGATCCGCACGCGATCGATCGCGCCCGGTGCTGCTCGTTGCCCACAGGAGATCTGAGCGCCCTCGAAGGCCGGGCCCGTCGGGCTCGACGCTGCGAGCAGGCGCTTGCTGTTGCCGAGTACGATCTCGGCGTTGGTGCCGACATCGACCAGCAGCGTCATGGCATCGCTTTCCCAGGGAGCTTCGGCGAGCAGCATCGCTGCCGTGTCGGCACCGACGTGGCCAGCGATGCACGGGAAGACATAGGCACGCGCCCCGGCTGCAACCGCGAGGTCGAGCGCCGAAGCCGGTAGATTGATCGCAGAGTCGATGGCCAGCGCGAAGGGCGACACGCCGAGTTGCACCGGGCTGATGCCGAGCAGCAGGTGGTGCATGATCGGGTTTCCGACGAATGTCAATTCGTAAACGTCTTCGGGGCTGACGTCGGCGTCAGCCGTGAGTTCCGCAATCAGCGTATTCAGCGCCTCGCGCACGGCTCGGGTCATTTCGGCGTCGCCGCCCGGATTGAGCATCACGTACGACACCCGGCTCATCAGGTCTTCGCCGAAACGAATCTGCGGATTCATCAGGCCCGCACTCCCGAGCACCTCGCCCGTGGCGAGGTCGCACAAGTGCGCGGCCACTGTCGTCGACCCGACATCGACTGCGATACCCAACAGGCGATCCTTGAAGCCCGGCCACATGCCCACGATTTCGCGGCCTTCCCGAACCGCGACCGTCACATACCACTTGCCCTCGCGGAGGTTGGTCTGAAGCCCGGTCAGCACATGGGGTTGGCAGTGGAGATCTTCGAGTTGCCACTCCGCCTTGAGGGCATCGAAGAGCCGCTCGAGATCACCGCGCGGCTCTTCGAGTCTGGGTTCGTCGACCTGCACGTAGTAGGGGTGGATGACGGGATTGACCACGATGTCGTGGCTCTCGTAATCCTTGCGAATCACCTGGTGGTGAACCTGACTGCTCGCGGGTACGTCGATCACCACATCGTCCTGCAGGGTCGCGTGGCAGGTCAGTCGAAATCCAGGCTGCAATCCCTCACGTCGCGCAAAACGCTCCTCTGGTTCCGTGATCGGATTGAGATGGGTCGCATTGGACCGGATGCCGAACTTCGCAAATTCACCTTCGGCTACCAGGCACTTGCAGCGTCCGCAGATGCCGCGCCCACCACAGACCGAGTCGATGTCCACGCCGAGTTCCCGAGCAGCTCCGAGCAGGGCAGTTCCCAGCGGGAACCGCCCCCTCTT
>JAHEEJ010000099.1 GCA_024640705.1 Deltaproteobacteria bacterium | reverse complement strand
GCACGGGGGTGGCCCCGGCCGCCCGCCGAACTTCACCGCAGGTCGGCTGCGGGGCGCAACAGAGATCGTAACTGATTAATTTATATGGATATTTACAGTTCCGAGCGGGCCCTGGCGGGAGGTGCTGGGAGCGCTCGAAAAAGAGCGCCGATCAGGCCAGGCGGCGCGCGGCAGCCAGCGAAACCAGGCCCAGGCCCAGCAGCAGTGCCGTGCTCGGTTCGGGAATGGGCGTGCCCGAAGCGCTGTAGGTGAGCGAGATCGCGCCCAGCTGCTCCCAGGTTTGGGTCGAGTTGGTGCCTCCGCTGGGGCCGCCGAGATCCTGGTTGAGCGCGTTGGACTGGGTGGAGGTGCCGAAGACGTACTGCACGGCGCTGTTCTCGTCGAACGTAATCCCGAGCAGGCCCAGTTCGGCGACGATGTCGTCGAACGGAACCACGAAGGTGAGGTAGTAGTCCTCCTTCCCGCCTCCGTCGAGATCCGTGTTCGACTCCAGGGGATCGATGGTCGTCACCGGGCTGAAGTCGTAATTCGCACCGGTTTCCGCGTAGGAGGCGAGCGGCGTAGTGAGGATCGAGGTGGTGCTCGGCGAGGTGTTTGCGCCCGTGCCGGGGCTGAAGATTCCGATCTGATCGGCCGGGCCACCGGAGTTATTGTCGACCGCGAGAAAGAGGTCGATGACGCCGTCCGTATTCGCGTCCATACCGACGCCGAAGAAGAACGTAAAGCCAGGCTGTGGCTTGTCCTCTCCGAGGCGAACCCGAAACGCGACGTAGCCATCGGTGAGAATCCCGGGCGTTCCGTTGTCGTCGAAGTTCGTGAGAATCGCCGGGTCACCCGTGTTGTTGCCGATGATGTCCCCTTCGGAGATTCCCGTCTGGTGATCGTTGGGAGCATCGGGAGTCGTCGCGGCCGGATAGGCGATCTCCGTCCAGGTGGTGTTGTCGCTGGTGACCGCGATGATCGCCGCGCCAGCCGAGCCGGAAATCACGCACGCCAAAGCAAATATGGCCAGATAAATACTTCGAAACGGTCGACTCATCGCCCGGTTACATCGGCCGCCGAACGGACTGACATGAGCCGGCAAGAGGCCAATTCCAGCAATCGAGAAGACCACACGAACCTGCAGCCCGCACGTAGATCGGCAGCACAACCGGTTGATTCCAATTGATTAACCGATCGAGGGTGGCAGCGTCGGCGCGAACGCGTCCGGATGGACGCTCAATCCGGCAGGGCGGCGACAGCCATGCTGCGGGCCAAGCGGTCGACGGCCCGCGTGGTGCGGCGCTCGATCCATGTCGCCATCAGCGGCGAGATGACCAGCCAGGGCAAGGTCAACCACAAGCCCAGATACGAGACGCCCTGGCCGAGCGCGGCGAGCAGCACCACCAGCGAAAGGATCAGCCCGATCGGAAAGAGCATGACGAATGCCTTCATGCTTGCGACACCACCGAGGGTCGCCGAAGCGGTCAGGGTCGATGCGGCAATCTGGAAGCGGAATTCAGAAACCCCGAGCAGCGCGGATTGTCGGGTGCTGCGCATCCCGGGGCCTTTGGCGCGGAGTTCGGCGCTGGATCCCGGCAGGATTTCGAAACCCTGCGCAAGAAGGGCCGTCTTCGCCAGCGTCAGTGCGAGGTCTGGGTTCCCTCGAAATGGCGTGGAGTACTCGTATTGCTTCGGCTCGAACACGCGGATCTCCCATCCAATCGAGTGTTGCGACCGCGGGGTAGATCGCCGCGCATGGTAAGCCAGCCCGCAGCACAGGGCCGCGCCCGTTGACGTCCCCGCAACCTGCGGCATCGTGACGGCCGTGCCCAAATCCGACCTGAGCGAAATTTCCCAGAAAACGCTCGCCTACTACGAAAATCGCGCACGCGAATTCTGGGAGGGGACCTGTGACCACGACGTCTCGCAGAATATCGACGCACTGCTCGAAGCGATCGAAGGCGAGGGGCCGTTTCGGATCCTCGACTTCGGCTGTGGTCCGGGCCGCGACCTGCTCGCGTTCTCCAAACGCGGACACCAGCCCATCGGACTCGACGGCGCGGAGGCCTTCGTCCGGATGGCGCGAGAACACGCCGAGGTCGAAGTCTGGCAGCAGGATTTCCTCGCGCTGAAACTACCCGCCGCCGAGTTCGATGGCGTGTTTGCAAATGCTTCGCTTTTCCACGTCCCAACCCGGGAACTTCCGCGCGTGCTCGGAGAACTGTTCGAATGTCTGCGGCCGGGAGGCGTCTTGTTCGCGTCGAATCCGCGCGGAAAGAACGTCGAAGGCTGGAACCAGGGCCGTTACGGCGCGTACCACGACTTCGAAAACTGGGGGGCCTTCGCACTCGGAGTCGGCTTCGAGGAGATCCGCCACTACTACCGCCCGGACGGATTGCCCCGCGCTCAGCAACCGTGGCTTGCCAGCCTCTGGCGCCGGCCCGCGCGCGGGTGACGCAAAATACCGCCGCGGTTGCGATCGGTTCCCGTGCTTACGGTCCATCGACGCGCTCGGGATCAGTGAGCGACGAACGCCTCGAAGATGCGGCCGCAAACGCCCGCGTCGCGGCCCTTCTGTTCGGCCGCATCCGCGCGCTGGCCCATCGCCAGCACGGCATTGAAGCCCAACCAGCGCAGCGGCTCGGGCTCCCAATTGCGCGATGCATGGTTGACCCAAGCGAAGGAGGTGCGCTCGGTCGTCTCGCGAAGCACGAGCTCCATCAGCGTTCGCCCCGCCAGGTTGGCGGCCGCGACGCCGTTTCCCGCATATCCGCCCACCGCACCCAGACCCGTGCGCGGATCGAATTGCACGAAGGGCGCCCAGTCGCGGGTCACTCCAATCGGGCCGCCCCAGCGGTGGGTGATCTCGACCTCCGCTAGCGACGGAAAGAGTTCGAGCAGGGCCGAACGGGTGTGGGCAAAACCGGCTGAGTCGGGATCGAAATAATCGCGAATGCCGGAGCCGTAGTAGTAGTGACCGCGCGTCCCGAAGGTCAGGCGGTCGTCGGCGGTGCGCTGTCCGTAGGTGACGCTGCGCCGGCGGTCGGCGAAGGTAGGCCGTCCGTGCAAGCCGATTTCCTTCCAGACGGAATCCGGCAGCGGCTCGGTGGCAATCATCATCGAGTGCAGCGGCATGATCGCGCGCTTGAGCCCCGGAAGCCTACAGGTGTAGCCCTCCGTGCAGCGAAGCACGTTTTCCGCTCGAATGCGGCCGCGATCCGCCGTCAGAACGCCCTTCTCGATCTTGTGCACGGGCGATTGCTCGAAGATGCGCACCCCGCGCGCCTCCAGAAACGAAGCCAGGCCGCAGGCGAGCTTGGCGGGTTGGATCGCCGCGCAATGCGGCGAGTAGAGCCCGCCGAGTGCTCCATCGATGCGCGCGCGCTCGGCGAACGCATCGGCATCGAGCCAGCGGAAATCCTCCTCCGCAAAACCGAACTCGATCAGCTCCTCGTATTCTTCGCGAAGCCGCTCGAGATCGGGTGGCGTCCTCCCGGCGACGAGCGCCCCGCCCTTCGCATAATCGCAATCGATTCTCGCGGCCGTCGACGCTCGGCCGACCTCGTCGACGGCATCGAACATCGCGCGCTGAAGCGCCAACGCGCTCTGTCGCTGGTCCGGATCGGCCAGCAGCGCATCGATTCCCGAAAAATAATACGCGCACCAACCGCCGTTGCGCCCCGAAGCGCCGAAGCCCGCAACGTCGGCCTCGACGATCGCGATGCGGCAGCCGGGTTCCCGTTGGTTGAGGTAATAGGCGGTCCAGAGCCCGGTATAGCCCGCGCCGACGATCGCAACGTCGAACTGGGCATCGCCCTCGAGCGGCGCACGCGGCACGATGGGCTCGTCGAGCGTCGAGTGCCAGAAGCTCGGGGATCGGAAGTTTTCAGCAGACATCAGAGCAGAGCCTAACGCTCCGCCGAGGGGCGTGCCGCCGCCTCAGCCGAGCTTTTCGCTGAAGAGTTCTTCGTCAAAGCCGACCAGCACCGTCTTGCCGCGCCGGATCGTGGGCGCCCGCAGATTGCCGGTGGGTCCCAGCATCGCATCGAGGAGTTCTTTGTCTGCGCGGCCCGCGGGCTTGAACGCGCTGACCTTCTTGCCCTTGGCGACGAACACCGCGGAGGCCTGCTTGGCGATCTCCGCAGCGTCTTTTCGCCCCAGCTTGCGGCTGGCGGGCACGGTCTCCTTTGCGGTGATGCCCTTTGCGTCCAGGAACTTGGACGCTCGCGTGCAAGACGTTCAGCCCTTGCGGGTGTAGAACCAGTCGATGCTTCCAGCCATGGCCAGCTGCCGCTCCTGTTCGAGATCCGCGCTCGGTGGCGCACAGCCGATTCTTCACTTCGGACCGCAGGCCTGTCAAGTCCGAATCCACGCGGGGCGGGCCCGCGGCCCCAAATCGGTGTCGGACCCGAGCCGCGCGGCTGGATTCTCCATCGCGGGATACGCCGCGGCGAGAAACTGGCATACTCTCCCCCGCGGATCTGGCGGCTGGCTCGCGCATATCGCAGCCCCGAGCCGCTACGCGTGTCTGAGCCGGCCGCTGCCTGGGGAGGTGTCCATGAGATCGAAACTCGCGATGGGATTGGCTTTTGGGGTGATGGTCGGCGCGCTCGCGCTGGCTTCCCCACCGGCCGGAGCCGAAGCGATCGACGCCCCGCTCCGAAAGGACTTCCCGAAGCCGAGCGACAACCCCGCACTCGAGCAGTGGAGGGATGGGCGAACCTGGCGCTACAGCACGGATTATCTATTCGGCACCACGCGCGGACTCGAGGATTACAACATTCCGCGCTTCTGCGAGCGCGCGGCGTGGATCGTGACCGTCCCCTTCGACATCGCAAATCTTCCCTTCACGGCGCTGGCCGGCTTGTTTGGCGATTGACGCGCGTCGCCCGCGGAGGGCCGTAGCTGCGCCCGCGACCCGATCGCAGCGGTCGAAACCGAGAGGAGTTTCCGGATGAGCTGCTTCCGACGATCTTTCGTTGCCTGGCTGACCCCGATCGCAGCGGCCTGGCCGATGCTCGCGGGCGCGTATCCGCTCGACGGTTACGAGAAGACCGGAATCGGCAGACTGGAGGCCCAGCGGCTGGTCCAGATCAACGAGAAGCCCGGCAAGAAACGCCCCTCGGGCGAACTCCTGCCACTCGAGATGGTGGATCTCCGCCTGCTCGGACATCGCGAGATGGAACTCCCGGAGTCGGATCCGAAGCTGACCGCCCGCTTGAAGAAACTGCTCGGGCCGGAAGCAGACCGCTACGGGATGACGCTGCTCGATCTCTCGGACCTTGAAAATCCGCGCTACGCGGAGTGGAACGGCCATCAGCACCAGAATCCCGGCAGCGTCGGCAAGATCGTGGTCGCGCTCGCAGTTTTCCAGGCCCTGGCCGACATCTATCCGGACGACATCGCGGCGCGCGAAAACGTCCTGCGCACCAGCATGATCACCGCGGACATCTTCAGCGTCAGCGACCACCACAGCGTCCCCTTCTGGAATCCGGAAACCCGCAGCGTCTCGAAGCGCCCGATCAAGCAGGGCGACACCGCATCGCTCTGGACGTACCTCGACTGGATGATGTCGCCGAGTTCGAACTCGGCGGCGGCGATGAACGAAAAGACCCTGATCTCGATCACCCACTTCGGTAAACGCTACCCGGTGTCTGCCGAGGAAGAGCAGGCGTTCTTCGACGAAACGCCCAAGAAACAGCTGAGCGAAATCTTCCTCAAGGCGATTCAAGACCCGATCACCCGCAATGGGATGGACATCGAAGAACTGCGCCAGGGCAGCTTCTTTACCCACCAGGGCAAGCAGCAGATTCCGGGCACGAGCAGCTACGCGACGCCGCGCGCGCTGGCCGAATTCATGCTGAAACTCGAACAGGGCAGACTGGTCGACGAGTGGTCGAGCCGCGAAATCAAACGGCTGATGTACATCACCGAGCGGCGCATCCGCTACGGATCGTCCGGCGCGTTGTGGCCGTCCGCGATCTATTTCAAATCCGGCTCGCTCTACAGCTGCGCACCCGAAGAGGGCTTCGTGTGCAAGAAATACCACGGCAACAAGCGCAACTACATGAACTCGGTGGCGATCATCGAAACACCCGCCGGACAGGACCGCCTCTTCTACACCGTCGCCGTGTTGTCGAATGTCTTGCGCAAGAACTCCGCCGAGGACCACCGCGATCTCGCGCGGGCCGTCCACAGCATGCTCCTGGGCGACCATCCCCCGAAGCCGGTTCCGCCCGGCGCGCGCGCACCCGAGGCGTCCTACGGCATCGGGTTCATCGGCTACGAGGAAGAGCGCCAGGAAAAGATGCTGAAGTTCGAAACCCAGGAGGCGTTGCTCGCGCTGGGCTACGAGATCGGCGAGATCGACGGCATCATCGGCAGCAGCACACGCGGAGCCATCCGCAGCTTCCAGAAATCCCAGGGTGAACCGGCCGATGGGAACCCGTCCGCCGCGCTGCTCGAAAAAATGCGCAAAGTCGCGCAGAGCCAGGGGCTGAGTCGGCCCGATCCCACACCGTGAGCCGGCCTCGAGCGCGCTGAGACTTCAGTCCCGATCGGGGCCTGCCGAGAATCCAGCGGCCGTGCAACCTTCCGCCGCCACTGCGAGAATCATTGGGGTAAAGCCCCAGCGCCGCTCTTCCGATTCGGGGGACCGGGAGGGCTCCATGCCGAGCAGCAAGGTTCTCGTCATCGATGACGATGCGAGCATCCACAGAGCCGTAGAGCGACGCCTGGAAGACGTGGTCGATCAGGTGCTCAAGACCGATTCGCCCACCAAGGGGATCCAGGTCGCGAGCCAGGAAAAACCCGACGTCATCCTGCTCGACGTCAACATGCCGCAGCTCGACGGCTTCAAGGTGTGCCGGCTGCTCAAGGAAAGCCCCGCGACGCGCGACGTCCAGATCCTGTTTCTCACCGCAGACAGCAACCCGGACAACCTCGCCAAGGCGCTCGACGCCGGCGCTTCCGACTACATCTCGAAGCCCTTCAACGCGGTCGAGCTCGAAGCGCGCGTGCGGGTTGCACTGCGCACCAAACAAATGATCGATCTGCTCCAGGAAAGAGCGCGCATCGACGCGTTGACGGGATTGAAGAACCGCGCCGCGATGGACGACGCGCTCTTCGCCGCGACTTCCGCGTATCACCGGACCGGGCAACTGCTCTCCCTGCTGATGATCGATCTCGACCACTTCAAGAAGATCAACGACACCTACGGGCATGGCGTGGGCGACGATGTCATCCGCCGGGTGGGAATGTCGATTCAAACCGGTCGCCGGCCCTACGACACGGCGTGCCGATTCGGCGGCGACGAATTCGGTGTGATCCTGATCCACAACGAAAGCGATCCCGGCGCGGCCTGTTCGAAGCAGATTGCAGAACGCATCATCAACGGAATCAACCAAATCAAGCTTCGGACGGGAGGCGACGAGATCGATGTCGCCTGCAGCGGGGGGCTCGCCCTGGCCAGCGACATGCCCGAAGGCTTCGAGCCCGCTGATCTGTTCAAGGCCGCCGACGAAGCGCTCTACGAAGCCAAGAGCGAGGGCCGCAACCGCCTGGTCGTGGCCACGCCCGGCGACTGACTTCGCCAACCACACGCCCCACACCCGATCATCGGATCCGACTGCGGTGCTACCGTGAGCCCGAGGCGAAAGACCCGCCGACGGGAGAAATGCGGATGCCGCGCCGTGGAAAAATCGGGGCCCGAAACCCGATCGCGCTCCTGCTGTGCGCCGTCGCCCTCGCGGGTTGCGCGAACGAATCGACGGCCGTGTTGCGGGCGCCGAGCAGCGAGGAACGCGCCGCCGCGGAAGCCGCCGGCTTCGAGGTCGATCCGGTTCGACCCGCGGCCGAGCTGCTGCCGCCTAGCCTGCTAGCGGGTCCGCACTACCGCATCGAACCGCAGGTCGTCACTGCTGGATTCGCAAACTGGTATGTCGTCCGCTCGGATTACGGCGACTTCGAAATTCGCGGCGATCGGATGCTGCACAAGCGCATCCGCGAAATCGAGGCACTCGCCGCGCTCGATGAGATGAGCAAGACCGAAGCATTCGGCAAAGCGGCCGGCAACGCGCTGAAGAGTCCCTTCGTAGCCACCTGGAACCTGATCACGAGCCCCGTCGACACGATCGTCGGGATTCCGATCGGGGCCTGGGACGCGATCAAGCAGGGCTCGCAGCTGGCGCGCGGAGAGCGCAGCGAACTCGAGGACAGCCGCATGCTCGCGCTGATCGGCTTCGAGGTGAAGAAGCGCCAGATCGCCAACGAGCTCGGCGTCGACCCCTACAGCTCCAACAAGGCGCTGCAGAAGCAGCTCAACCGCTTTGCGTGGGCCGCCTATCTGGGTGGCCTGCCCTATTTGTTCGTTCCCTTCGTCGACGACAGCGACTTCCGGAAGGCGTCCGCGGAACCGACGGACCGGCTCGCGGAAGCCCTGCGGGTCTATTCCCCGGAAGATCTGCGGCGGCTCAATCGGATCGAACTCGCCGTGATGGGAATCCCGAAGCCCCTTGCGGACGAATTGATCGGCCACCCGTGGTACAGCCCGCGGCACCGAACCATGCTCGTCGAAGCGCTCGCGGCGCTCGATCTCGCGCAAAATCGCTCGGCGTTCGTCGAAATCGCAGTGCGCGCACAGAGTGAAGACGACGCCCTCTCCTACGAACAGACCGCGGAGTTGATGCGCACGTACAGTGAACGCGTGTCACCCATTCGGGAAATCGTTTTGGCCGCGGGAATTCCGATGGGGTACACGGAATCGGGTACTCTCATGGTTCCGCTGGCAGCCGACCATCTGATCTGGAATGCCGAGGCCGCCGCTCTCGCACACGCGATGACCGAGGCGCTCCCGAGCGATTTGCACGTCGAACGCGTCGAGCTCGTACTTTCGGGGACCGCGTCGCCGCTGGCGCGCGAGCGATTCGAGGCGCTCGGTGTCGCGGTTACCGAGCGGGCGTTCGAGCCCGCCGAGGGCGAATCCGCGCAGCTGTCAGAGCCGTCGCCGTGAAGCGTTCCGCACGCTGGCTCGCGGGCTCGATGGCTCTCGCGAACGCGATTTTCGGCTCGGGGTGTGGCGGAAGCGCGCCCCCGAAGGAACGCCCGCGCGAGGTCATCCTTCGCTCCGAGGACGTCGACCGCAAAGTCGGAGAAGAAACCGCGCAAGGCGTGAAGGCCCAGCTCGGGCTGATCGAAGATCCCGAACTCGTCGCCTACGTCGGCGAGGTAGGCGCCCGACTCGCGCGCCACGCGCCGCGGCGGGGCTTCGAGTATTCGTTCCAGATCGTCGATCAGGAGGCGCCCAACGCGTTTGCGTTGCCGGGTGGATTCATCTTCGTCTCGCGCGGCTTGTTGACCCTGGCCAACAGCGAAGACGAACTCGCCAACGTGCTCGGACACGAGATCGTTCATGTCGCCGCGCGCCACGCCGCCGCGCGCCAGGAGGTCGGGCGCAGCCTTCCCGCAAAGCTCGACTGGCTTCGGGGCGGTTACCTCGCGCGTTATGGCCGCGACCAGGAGCACGAGGCGGATCGGCTGGGCCAGGGACTCGCGGCGGTCGCGGGCTACGACCCAGCGGGGCTCGTCGTATTCCTGCGCGAATTGGAACACACCGAGCGGCTGCAGCTCGGCAGCTCCCGACTGCCGAGCTTCTGGGACACCCATCCCTCGACGAATCGACGCGTCGCCGAGGCCGGGGCCCGCGCGAACATGGCCGCGTGGACCCGAAAGCCGCCGATTGCCGAGACCCAGATCGACTTCCTGCGGCGAATGGAAGGCCTCGCGCTTGGAGCGCGCGCCTCCGAAGGCGTGTTCCTCGGAGAGCGCTTCATGCACGCGGATCTCGATCTCTTCATCCACTTTCCACCGGGTTGGAAGACCGCGAATACGCACGTCGCGGTCGGCGCCGTCGCGCCCAAACGCGACGCGCAGATTTTTCTGGAAATCCAGGGCCCGGGGGACGACGTCGAGAGAGCAGCCGGCGAATACATCGCCGAACTCGCTCAGACGGGATTCCGCGTCGACAACGCCCAGCCGGTTCAGCTCGGCTCGAATGCGGCGTTTCGGGTCGACGGTCACCTCGCTGGGGCGGGTGGGCCGGTGCAGGCGCAGCTGACCTGGCTGAAACGCCAAGGGGCGATCTACCGCTTCACCGCCGTGGCGCCTGCCCCATCCTTCCAGCGCTACACGGGTTCGTTTCTCAACGTACCCCGCAGCCTCCGCGACCTCGAAGAGCACGAGCGCGCGAAGATCCGGGAAAATCGGCTGCGCATCGCCGTCGCGCGCGAGGGCGAGAACCTCGCGCAGCTCAGCGAGCGCACCGCGAACCGCTGGGACATCCAACAGACCGCCGTCATGAACGGACTGTTTGCAGACCACGTGCTCGAGCCCGGGCAACTGGTCAAGATCGCGGTGGCGGAGAATTACCGGCCCGACGCGAACGCAACCGCCACCGAGTGAGTGCCCGGATCGGCGGGGCGGGTTAGACCAGGCGGTCGGGGCGGGCGGGGGGATCCGTCGCGTGCTCGCCCCAGGGCGTGAGCACGTAGCCCTCGGCGGCGGAGCCTGCCCTGCAGCGCTGCGCCAAACCGTCCCGCTCGAGATCCGCGAGCAACAACCCGGCCTCGCGGCGAATGCCGCGCACCGCCTCCTGCTCCTTCAGCCAACGCTCCGAAGTCGGCCACATATAGTGGGCGAAGATCGCCGGGGCGAGCGGAAATTCGGGGTGCAGGATCGAGAGCGCGCGGCGCCTCGACTCGGTCAGCGTCGCACAGCGAAGCGAATCGGCGGCGCTGGCAGAGTTTCCAGGGGTGGGCAGCACGACCCGATTGGATCACACGAGCGCGCGGATTTGCAAGAATTTCGGAGGCTTTCGATCCGCAGGCGGGCCGCCGCAAGGCCATCCTCGCGGCAGCCAGCCGCCTCCGGGCCGGCTCCAGAGCCCGCTAGACCTGGTCGAGTGGGCTCTGCACCGCGAGCCCGCCCCGGTTCAAGACGTGGGTGTAGATCATCGTGGTCGCGACATTGCGGTGGCCGAGCAATTGCTGGACGGTGCGGATGTCGTAGCCGCTTTCGAGCAGATGCGTCGCGAAACTGTG
>JAHEEJ010000098.1:3240-11106 GCA_024640705.1 Deltaproteobacteria bacterium | reverse complement strand
GTGAACCAGGCGACGATCTCGTCCTTCCGCTCCACGATGCTTTGCTTTTGCACGAGGCGATAGTCGTCGAGCGAACGTACCCAGACCATCGGTCTGTAGGCACGGAAATCGTCTTCGTAATCCGCGATCGTGTGGGCGTCGTAGAGGCCGTGGTAGCCGAGTTCGGGGAAATACTTGGGCCCCATGTAGTAGACGTAGAAATCCCAACTATCGCGTCGATCCAATTCTCGCTGGTAGCGGAGGTAATTGGCATGCGCGGCCAACGACAGCAGGGCCAGAGCCAGAAGGATCCAGGTCGAGTTCTTCCGAACGATGCCAAAGCGCGCCTGCAGCCGCAGCCATCCGAGCCACAGGAGGATCACGATGATCACGGCTTGAACGTTATGCGGGGACGGCATTCGCGCAGCGCACTATACAGCACACCCAATACCGGTGCATAACGAACCAGGAGCAGGCCCGAAAACCAGCGGCCTTTGGAGCGCGGAAGGTCTACGCTGACGCTGTGTGCGAATCCACATTCGGCGAAAATGGGCTGGCTCGGGGTATCCCCTTCTCTCTACTGCGTTGGGTTTCGATCGCCGTACTCGCCTTCGGAGCCTCGGGCTGCGGTCAAGAAGACGCCCGGCGCGGGGTAGACGACGCCAATCGACAAGCCGACGCCCGGGCCACCCGAACGGAAAGCGCAGACGCACCCGAGCGCCCGGGCCGGATCATCCTCTTCAGCATGGACACCGTCCGGGCCGACCGCATCAGCGGATATGGTGCGGCCGCAACGACGCCCAACATCGAAGAGATCACGGCGGAGGGAGTGCGTTTCACGGACTTCTACGCCGCCGCCTCCTTCACGCTTCCAGCGACGATGTCGATCTTTACCGGCCTCGATGCGCTCGAACACGGGCTCTGGAACGAGGCCGCCGTTCTCGCACCCGAAGTCCCGACGCTCGCGGGATTGCTGCGCAAGGCGGGCTATCGCACCCAGGCTTTTCACGAGGGTGGATACGTCGACGCAGAGTTCGGATTCGATCGCGGCTTCGATCAATATGTCGCCTACCCCCAGCGCAAAGTCGTGCAGGAATCCCTCTGGTCGATTCTGGACTGGATGCGCTCGGCGCAGAGCGAGCCGTATTTCCTGTTTCTCCACACCTACGCGGCCCACGATCCCTACGGAGGCTTCGATCGCTACCGGCGAGAGCACCCCGAGCGCGGGCTTCCGACGAGAGAAGAGGTCGAGCAGTGGCGTCGGAAATTTCCAAAGCGCGAGCCGGGTGCGGCATCCCATGCGGCGACGGTTCCGGCCGAAATCCGCAAGCTCTGCACTTTGTTCAACCAGCTCGCCGATGACAATGCCGAACGCCTGGGATGCGGCTACAACAATCTTCCCAGCGGCTTTCCGGACACACCCCATTTCGATCTCGATCGCAGCGCCCTATTGCGCGGATACGAAGACCAGATTGGATCGATCGATCGGGCCATCGGACAGATCCGCTCCCTACTGCTCGAACTCGACCAATGGGACGACACCCTGTTCATCATTACCTCCGATCACGGGGAGGCGTTCTTCGAGCATGGTCTCTATCGACACGACCAGGTTCCCTTCAACGAAGTACTCAAGATCCCGCTGATCATCTCCTATCCGCGCCTGCTTCGAGAAAGCCGGATTCGCGCGGTCGCGGGCGTAACTTGGCATCTCGATCTGCTACCCACGATCCTGTCACTCGCAAACGTGCCCGGCCCGGAAAACCTTCGCGGTGTCGACCTCTCACCGCAATTGCTCGGAAACGGCGATGGATCCGCCGATCGCATCGTCTTCCCGGGGGTGCTTCGCATACCCAACGAAGGGATGGAACCGATCCGCCGGGTTGCCGTGGGAAACCGGCTCAAATTGATCGAGGGTCACGTCAAATTCGGCGACTCCGAAGGGCTGCTCTTCGACCTTGGAGAATCACCGGAAGAGCGGGTCAACCTTCGAACCGGGCGCGTCGAGATCTTCAATGAATGGATGGAGCGCATCAAACACTACGAGCGAGAACTCGAACCCCGCCCAGCGATCCACCGAACGACACGCAAGCCGATCACGAAGCAGCCCGGAGAGTTCTCTGCCAAGTTCACACTCTCGCCCGAAGAAGAAGCGACGCTGCGAGCCCTCGGATATCGCGATTGAGGAGTCGGGCTCGATCGGAGCCGGATGTCGATGTACGCTTGGCGAACCCCTCCGCCAGATCAAGACGAGGCTCGAATAGCAAGCCGTGACAGCCGTACTGTATCTCCTGGCCTTTCTCTCCGGAGCGGCAGCGCTGATCTACCAGGTCACGTGGACCAATCTGCTCGCGCTCAGCTTTGGCAGTACGACGCTCGCGATGAGCGCCGTGGTTGCGGGCTTCATGGGCGGCATGGGGCTGGGCGCCTGGCGATACCACGTGGTCGGCGACCGAAGCACATCACCGCTTCGGGTCTACGGAGCGATCGAGATCGGGATCGCCCTTTCCGCCGCGGTCTTGAGTTACAGCTTCGCTCACCTTCCGCCGGTCTTCGCCGCAATCGCTCGCGAACTCCCGGGCGACGTATCGCTCACGGCGCTCCGCTTCGTGATTGCCTTCGCGCTTCTGCTGATTCCCTCGGCACTGATGGGAGCGACCTTCCCAGCGCTCTGCAATACGTTGATCCGCACGCCGAGCAATGTCGATCAACACCTCGGCCCGATCTACGGCTGGAACACCGTGGGCGCTGCTTGCGGAGCGATCGTCGCGGGCTTGTTCTTGATCGAACGCTTCGGATTGAGCCTGACGAGCCGCTGGGGAAATGCGCTCAACCTCGGCGTCGGGATCGCCGCGCTTTGGCTCGCGCGAACCCGCAGCGCAAGCGCCACGCCCCAGGTTTCGCCCGCGTCGTCGAGTGCCGATCTGGCGGTCCCCACCGAACTCCCGTTCCGGATTACCGGGGTGGTCTTGTTGCTGTCGGGTTTCACGACCATCGCCTACGAGGTCTTGTGGTTTCGCGCGCTGCGATATCTCGTCGGCAACAGCACCTACGCACTCAGCACCGTCCTCGTGGTGTTCCTGTTGGGGCTCGGAGTCGGCGGATTGCTACTTCGACGCGTGCTCGCTCGCGGGATGCCCGAGCGGGATCTCGCCATCATCCAGCTCGCGATCGCCCTGCTCGCCCTGTTCGCAATCGGCAGTGCCTCCTACGTGGTGGGAGAGCCTGAACTCAAGCAGCGATTCAGCGTGTTCTCCGTCGAGGTCCGCAACCTTCCGTGGCAGTCGAGGCTGGCCATTCACGCGGGCCTCGCTTTCGTGATGATGCTGCCCGCCACCCTCTTCATGGGCCTTTCCTTTCCACTCGCCAGCCGCCTCTTCCTCGGAGACGTTCGCCGACTCGGAGCGCGGATCGGCGAATCCTATCTGCTCGCCAACCTCGGGAGCATCTCCGGCTCGATCATTGCCGCGGTCTGGATCCTCCCCAACTGGGGAACGCTGGGTGGAACGCGCATTCTCGCGATGCTCAATCTCGCACTCGGGCTGATGCTCTTCGCCTCGATCCGCGTGCGCGTCCCGGGCAGGCTCGTCTGGAGTGGCGCCGCGATCGCCGCGGTCATGGGCGCAAACCTGCTGCTGCCATCGGGATTCGGCTCTTTTTGGAGTGGAAATGCGAACGACATGAGGATTGCGTTCGAGGAGGAGGGAGATCTCGCCACCGTCCGCGTATGGGAGATGATCCAGGACCCGACTGCTCGCGGAATGATGATCGACGGCAACGCGATCGGTCACAGCCGGAGTGTGCTCTCTCCGATCTATCTGAAACAGTTGCTCCTCGCACATCTACCGATGGCGCTGGACAATCGAATTCGGACGACCTTGAACGTTGGTTTGGGCTCCGGATCGACATTGCACACATTGGGCTCGTATTCGGAACTCGAGACGATGGACGTCGTCGAGATCAGCGACGCGGTGGTGCGGGGAAGTCGGTTCTTCGACGAGTCGGAAATACTCGAGGATCCCAGAGTCGAGGTGATCGTCGACGATGCCGTCCACTACCTGCTCCGCGAGACCGACCGCTACGATCTGATCATCTCGGACGGCAAACAGAACGAAGATTTTTCGGGAAATGGAAAGATTCTTTCGCGCGAGTTCTACGAGTACGCACTCGAACGCCTGGAACCCGATGGAATCTTCATCCAGTGGATTCCGGTTGGCGAAGTCCCGTCAGACTTCCGCGCGATCATCCGAACCTTCTGCGAGGTATTCCCGGAAGCGGAAACCTTCTTGTCGCTGCCATTCAGCTTCTTCATGGTCGGATCGCGCGAGCCCGTGACGGGACGACCGGTCCGGAGGGTTTCGACGCAGCGCATGGATGACGACCTGGCCTACCTTCACATCGACGGACTCGATGGGCTCCGCGCTCAGTGGATTGCCAGCAAATCGCAACTTCTCGCCGAAGTCGGGCCGGGACCGATCAACAGCTGGGATCACAACATTCTGGAATTCACCCCCTACCGGGACGGCCGGCCGATGGATCGGGGTGGCGCGCGGATCGAAAACCTGAATCTCCTGCAACGTGCCCATACCCGACGCGGATCAGCGGCGCGCTTTTCCTTCATGTCGAAATCGTCACACATGGAATTGGAAGAGAAGATGCGCGAGGCGATGTTGGCGGCCTTCGAGGGCCAGGGCGCCTGGCACCAGTCGCTACTCGATCAGGCCGGACGCATCGACCCGCGCGGTCCCGAGGCCGTCAAGAGCAGATCCGATTGGCTCCTCCGGGGCATGAAGCAGTAGCGCGCCACTGCATCAGCGCGGCCCGTCCCTGGGTTCGGCTGTAGCATTTGGCGCCGAACGCGGTTCGCCCGCTGGCATCCGCCGTTTCTGCTCGGCGACCCAACGGGTCGCATCGCGGCGCTCCGGACTTCCGGCCTTCATCGCCCCGATGTACCGATCCATCGATCGAAGTGCATCATCGAACTTGTGCGCCTGCAGCGCGTAGCCGATCCGCATCTGGTGGTAGGTGGGTTGCCCGGGGTCGAGATCGATCGCTTTTTGCATTTCGCGAATGGCATCGTCCGGGCGTTGCGCCTTTGCGTAGGTGTCGGCCAACCTCGCGCAGTGCTCGGGCTCGAAGGGGCGTTCCCGCGCCGCCTGTTCCAGCAGGGGAATCGCGGCGTCATAATTTCTCAGTTCACTCTCGATGGCTCCAAGCAGCATCGGAATCGTCGGATCCCGGGGATTGTGGTCTCGGAGTTCCAGCATGAGTGCGCGCGCCTTTTCGAGAAAATGCCGCCCGTTTTGATCTCGCTGCCAGGCCGTCGCGTAGCGGGTCGAAAGCTCGCTCCAGCGCCTGAAATTGAGTCCCGCTTCGTTGATGAGTTCGATGTCGCCGATCCGCTCGCGAGGATCGGGCAGCGTAGGGTCGAACGGGTCCTCGCCAGTGTAGTGGTCGGCGTATCCGAGAGATGCGAGCAACTCGATTTCGTCGGCAGTGACTGCGCGATTCGCCGCCCAGCTGAGCGGCGCGTGTTCGGCGACGAGATTTTCGAGGCGAAGGCTCAAATCGGCGACGAGATCGGAGCGCTTGCCGGCAACATCGGCCAGCTCACCCGGATCCTCCTGCAACGCGTAGAGTTCCGGCGCAGATCCCTGAACGAGCTTGTGATCCCGCCACAAGACACCGCGAAGAGCGCGCCAGCGATAGTTGTAATAGGGAGTCAGGCTCTGCAACAGAATCGGCGCAGGGTCTGCAGAAGGGATACCGCCACTCTTCGTCGTCAAGAGAGCGTCGAGTCGAACCGCGGGCATCTCCGTCGGCGGGAGGCCCGCGAGACTCAAGAGGGTGGGCACGATTGCGGTGTTCGTGACGGAACGCTCGACGCGAACGCCCTTTTGCTCGACTAGCGGACCTCCCGAGAAGATCAACGGCACGCGCATCACGCTCTGGTAGACGAAGATGCCGTGGGTCGACTCGCCGTGCTCTCCGTTGGACTCGCCGTGGTCCGCCGTCACGACGGTCAGCAGGTTCTCCGCCAACCCCCGCGAATTCAGGAACTGCAGCAAACGCCCGAGTTCCCGATCGCAGGCGCTGATCGCAGCGTCGTAGGGCCTTTCGATCTTGCGGCCCCCCGCATCGCGTTCGGCAAGCGGGCGGTGGGGATCGTAGAAGTGAACCCAGACGAAGAAGCGCTCACCGCGATCGAGCGGCTCGAACCAGGAGATGGCGTCGTCGATCACCTCGTCCGCAGGGCGCCGGGCTGCGTGCATCCGGAATTCGAGTATCGACGCCGGACCGCGATAGGTTTCGAAACCCTGATCCAAACCGAAGCTCGCGTCGAGGATATAGGTCCCGACGAAGGCCGCTGTGCGAAATCCATGTTGCTGAAATGCTTCGGAGATCAGCGTGGCATCGCGCTCGAGCGCGAAGACGCCGTTGTCGTGAACACCGTGAGCGGATGGATAGGTGCCGGTGAGAATCGAGGCGTGGGACGGCAGCGTGGTCGGCGTAGCGCTGACCGCCGACTCGAACAGAACTCCCCGCGCCGCGAGCCCGTCGAGCGTGGGCGTATTGGCCTGCGAGTAGCCATAGGCGCCGATTCGATCGGCCCGGACCGTGTCGAAGGTGACCAGCAGGACGCTCGGGGCATCGGCTCCGAGCTTCGTGGAATCGATCTGCGCCTCTGCACGGCTAGCGATCAACGAAAGACAGACTGCGAATAGAACCGCAGCGCAACGCGGAGGCTGCATCATCCGAGGTCCGGACCTTCCCGATCCGGGTTCGAGTCAGCGCGGCAATTGTCGGATGAATTCAGCACGTCTTCACCGTCGCGATCGTCGTCGCAGAGATCCCCGCCACCCCATCGAGGTCCGCCGGATCGGACCCCCGCCAGGCAGAACCCTACCACTCGAGCTTCAACATCCGCCGCATCGCCTCTTCGAACGCCGCGTCGTCCAGATTGCTGCGCGCCTGCAGAACCAGCTCGGCGTCCTTTCCGACCGGCCAGCGCAACACCTGCCGCTTCCCCTCGACGGCGTCTGCAATCGCACCACCGACGATCTCCGGCCCGGGCCGCTCTCCTCCGATCAGCGCCTCGTCCGACCCGGCCCAGGCGCGTTGAAGCTCGTCATAAGGCGCCTCATCCGAGCCGTAGCGACTGGCGTTCTCGCGAAACGACGACTTCACGAAGCCCGGTTCGATCACGACCACGCGAATCCCAAAATGTCCAAGCTCGAGGTGCAGCGCCTCGGACAGCCCCTCGAGCGCGAATTTGCTCGCCGAGTAGAAGCCCATCAGGGGCGCTGCCACGCGCCCCGCCATCGACGACACGTTCACGATCACACCGCTCTTGCGCGCGCGCATCTGCGGCGCGAGGGCCTGGATCATTCGCGCAGCGCCAAAGAAATTGGTTTCGAACATTCGCTGGACCTCTCGGAGCGGGACCTTCTCGATCGGACCGTGCGCGCTCCAGCCGGCGTTGTTCACCAGTGCGTCCACCTGCCCCGCCTGCGCGACCGCCGCGCTCACCGATTCGTCGCTGTCGACGTCGAGGGCGAGCCTCGATGCGACGTCGAGATCTGCCAGCGTCTCCGGGCGGCGCGCAGTCGCCACCACCTCGTGACCTCGGCGAGCCAGTTCGATCGCCGTCTCGCGGCCGAATCCGCTCGAACAGCCGGTGATCAAGACCCTCATGCCACCTCCCACCGCTCGTGATCGAGCGCACTCGGACCAATACCATCTCGCGGGAATCGACGCGACGACCCGCCCCGAAGCGCCGATCGCGCCAAATCGAGGCGCCAGGGTCGCCCGCCGATCGGGTGGGGCGGCCAAACCCCGACGGGAAGGCTGAAGCGGAGGCGGATTTATTCCGTAGCGCTGGAATCGCAG
>JAHEEJ010000098.1:0-3140 GCA_024640705.1 Deltaproteobacteria bacterium | reverse complement strand
CGCTTGAAAAATCGTTGAGTAGTGCGGGCGACCGTCCGAAGATACCCGTGAGGGGAACCGCGCGTGTCTGAATCGCTATTCGAATTCGTCGCTCAAGCGCTGCTGCAGAAGACCAGCCTCGAGAATCTCGAGGCCCGCGGCACGATCCGTCTGGCCCTGAAGTCTTCGGGCCTGACGGCCCGTGAGGTCACGCGGGAGCAGATGATCGTCGTCATCAACCAGGTCCTGCCGCGTGAGCTGCGAGTGCGGGGCGTAGAGCGCCCGGAGAGCGTGTGTGAAGCGCTCGCCCAGGCCGTCAAGGGATTCGTAGATGGGAATGGCGAATCGGACGGCGCGTCGCCCGAGGATGTGTTCCGCCGGCTCTCTCGGAGCTGAACTGCTCCGCAAAAACCCTGAACGCCGCAGCTTCCGCACGCCAAACCAGCGCGCTCGAAGAATTTCTTCGAGACCCGCCGACCAGACCGCTAGAATCCGACCCGCGCCTGCGATCTTCGCGCTCGCCCAACCGGCCGCCGAATTCATTCGGATGCGTTCGGTTCGAAATGGAAGACCCCGGTGAACGACGAACGAAACGCCGAAAACGACACGCGCCTCCCAGCTGAATCCAAGGCTGCGCTGCTCGAACTGGGCGACGCGTTCGAGCACCGCCACATCGGCCCGAGCGACGACGAGATTGCCGAGATGCTCCGGCGTCTCGGCTACGCGGATCTCGACGAACTCGCCGACAACACCGTGCCCGCGTCGATCCGCCTCGAAGAACCGCTAAAACTGACCGGTCTCGCAGGCTCGCCGCTCGGCGAGTTTCAATTGCTCGAAAGGCTGCGCGAGATTGCATCCGAAAACCGCGTGGCCCGGTCGTGCATCGGGATGGGTTATTCGGACGTGATCGTTCCGCCGGTGATCCAGCGCAACATCCTCGAAAACCCGGGTTGGTACACCCAGTACACCCCCTATCAGGCCGAAATCTCGCAGGGCCGGCTCGAAGCGCTGCTGAACTTCCAGACCTTGATCGCAGACCTCACGGGCCTGCCGGTCGCCAACGCGTCCCTGCTCGACGAGGCGACGGCCGCCGCCGAAGCGCTCGGGATGTGTGTCGCGATCGCGCGGGGCCGCAAGCGGGGTTTCTTCGCGGCGGCGAATTGTCACCCGCAGACGCTCGGCGTGTTGCGAACGCGCGCGAACGCACTCGGGATCGAACTCCAGCTGGGGCCGGTCGACGCGATCGACTTCGAAGCCCAGGATCTCTGCGGCATCCTGCTCCAGTACCCCTCGACCGATGGCCGCATCGAAGACCATCGCGCGCTCGCCGAACGCGCCCACGCAGCGGGTGCGACCGTGGTCGTCGCGACGGATCCGCTCGCCCTCACCTTGCTGGTGCCGCCGGGCGAGTTCGGAGCGGACATTGCGATCGGTTCCGCCCAGAGGCTGGGAGTCCCGATGGGCTTCGGCGGACCCCACGCGGCCTTTCTCGCAACCAAGCACGAGAACGTGCGCCGAATCCCGGGCCGCATCGTCGGCGTATCGATGGACGCGCACGGCGAGCCCGTCTACCGGCTCGCCATCCAGACCCGCGAGCAACACATCCGGCGCGACAAGGCGACCAGCAACATCTGCACCGCGCAGGTGCTGCTCGCGATCATGGCGAGCATGTACGCCGTCTACCACGGACCCGAGGGGCTGCGGCGGATCGCGCGACGCATCCACGCCCTCACCGCGGCCCTGGCGGCCGGACTCCGAGCGGTCGGCTGCAAGCTCGGCGATGGACCGTACTTCGACACCCTGCGCGTCACCCCCAACGGGAAGGGATCCGCACAGGTGCTCGCGGCCGCGCTCGAGCGCGGCTTCAACCTGCGCGACTTCGGTGATGGAAGCCTCGGCGTGTCGCTCGACGAGACCACCGCGCCGGCCGACGTCGCGCAGTTGATCGCGGCGTTCGCGGCGGACGAAAACGCGCGCACCGACGTCGCAGCGCTCGTCGAAAACGCGGATCTCTCGCTGCCCGTCGAATTTACCCGGACGAGCGAGTACCTCTCGCATCCGGTCTTCCACAGCTACCGCTCCGAGCACGAGATGCTCCGCTACATCTGCCGTCTCGAAACGCGCGATCTCTCGCTCACCACGTCGATGATCCCGCTCGGCTCGTGCACGATGAAGCTCAACGCCACGAGCGAGATGCTGCCGATCACCTGGCCGGAATTCGGTCGCATCCACCCCTACGCGCCCGCCGATCAGGTGCGCGGTTACGCCAAGATGCTCGATGAACTCGCCAGCTGGCTCGCGGAGATCACGGGGCTGCCCGCGGTGTCGCTGCAACCCAACGCGGGCTCGCAGGGCGAGTACGCGGGCCTGCTCGCAATCCGCCGCTACCACGACTCTCGCGACGAGCTGCAGCGCAACGTCTGCCTGATCCCGGGATCCGCCCACGGCACCAACGCCGCGAGCGCGGTGATCGCGGGCTTTCGCTGCGTGGCGGTCAAAACCGGCAGCGATGGGAACATCGACGTCGACGACCTTCGGGCGCGGGCCGACGAGCACGGCGACGCGCTCGGCGCGCTCATGCTCACCTACCCCTCGACCCACGGTGTCTTCGAAGAGCGGGTGAAGGAAATCTGCGATCTGATCCACGAGCGCGGCGGCCAGGTCTACCTCGACGGCGCCAACCTGAACGCCCAGCTCGGGCTGACCTCACCCGCAGCGATCGGTGCGGACGTCTGCCACATGAATCTCCACAAGACCTTCTGCATCCCACACGGTGGCGGCGGGCCCGGCATGGGGCCGATCGCGTCCGCCGAACACCTGCGCGCGTTTTTGCCCGGCCACCCGATCGATGGCGAGGGCGCGGTTTCCGCGGCCCCGTACGGCAGCGCGAGCATCCTGCCGATCAGCTGGGTCTACATCGCGTTGATGGGCGCGGCCGGCCTGACACGCGCCACCGGGGTCGCGATCCTCAACGCCAACTACATGGCGGCGCGGCTCGCCGATCACTACGACGTGCTGTACCGGGGTGCGACGGGGCGGGTTGCGCACGAGTTCATCATCGACTGCCGGCACTTCGAAACTTCGGCGGCGATCGGCGTCGAAGACCTCGCCAAGCGGCTGATGGACTTCGGATTCCACGCACCCACGATGAGCTTTCCGGT
>JAHEEJ010000418.1 GCA_024640705.1 Deltaproteobacteria bacterium | reverse complement strand
CCCCGCATCGTCTCTTCACTCTGCACCGCACCCGTCGGATTGGCGGGCGAACTCACGACGATCGCGCGGGTGCGCGGCGTCAGTGCGCGGCGCACGGCCTCGACGTCCATCGCATAGCCGGTTGCGGGATCCGCGGGAATCACCACGGGCACACCCCCGCTCATCCGGACGAAATTCGGATAACACGGGTAGTGGGGGCTCGCGAGCACGACCTCGTCGCCCTCCCCCACCAGCAGCGAGAAGACCAACAACATCGCGGGCGAGGTGCCATTGCTGACGATGATCCGCTCGGGCGCGACATCCACATCGAAGCGCCTTCTGTGATCGTCGGCGATCGCCTCACGCAGCTCCGAAAGCCCGCGGCTGTCCGTGTAGTGGGTCTGGCCGGCTTCGATCGCGCGGATGCAGGCCTGCGCGGCCGCGGGATGCGCGGGAAAATCCGGCTCGCCGATCTCGAGGTGGATCACGTCTTCGCCGGCGCGCTCCATCTCGAAGGCGCGTTCCATCACCTCCATCGCGAGGAAGGGGCGCATCTCGCTGGTTCGACGCGCGAAGTCCGGAGGCATGCGGTCCGGTTAGCCCGGTGGTTGGCGCCGTGTCAAGCGAGTTCGCCCCGTCAGCCGCTGCGTTGAGCGCCCTCGAGGCTTCCCATCCAGGCGTTCTTGCTCACCGCTGAAAAACCCGGACGAGCGCCCCCGATTTCGCCGCAAGTGGCCGGATCTCGGCGTGTTTTCGAGAGTCTCTTTTGACACTCCAAGACCCCGTTGGTACCATTTTGACCCACTCGATGATGGGATTCCAAGCATGACGAAGGGCGTTCAGATCGCGATCGGCGCAACGGTGATTGCCGGGCTACTCGGCTGGTATGGGGCGACCAACCTCGATGCCGCACCCGCGTTTACCTACTACAAGACCCTCGAAGACTTCCAGGCAAACGCCGACGCCTCGCGCGGCGCGCGCTCTCGATTCCACGGCTACGTCGCCGCGAATTCGATTCGCCGCGACGTCGAAGCCATGCGGGTTCGCTTCCTGGTCCAGAACGACCCGCCGCACGCGGACGACGGCAGCGGAACCCCGATCGAAGTCATTCTCGAGAGCCTGGAAACGCCCGACCTCTTCAAGGACGGCGCCGAAGTGGTCGTCGAGGGGCGCATGGTGGCGGGTTCTGCCGGCCCCGTATTCGAAGCCGACAAGATCATGGCCAAGTGTCCTTCGAAGTTCGAAGCGGCGCCGATGGGCTCGACAGAGTCCTGAGCGCTGAAACCACCCGCTAGCGGCGCCTAGCACACCGAGCACAACGAGGGGACCACGCATGCCCGACATTGGTGGCTATTCGATTCGCTTCGCGTTGGTGATCGCACTGCTGGGTCTTGGCAGCGCGATCTACGCGGGCGCAAAGCGCCGACCCGAGTGGACCCGCGTCGCCGAGCGAAGCGTCTGGGTGGTCTTTGCGTTCGTCAGCCTCTCGATGATCGTGCTCTTCTACGCGTTCGCGACCTTCGACTATCAATTCTTCTACGTCGCCAGCCACTCGGCGCGCAGCATGGCGCTTCACTACCGGCTCGCGGCCCTCTGGGGCGGCCAGGCGGGATCACTGCTGCTCTGGCTCTGGATGCTGATGGCCTACAGCGCGGCGTGCGTCTGGTTCAATCGAACCAAGAACCGCACGCTGATGCCCTGGGTAATCGCCGTACTCCTCGCCAACGCGATCTTCTTCCTGGTTCTGGTGGCCTTCATCACGGAGCCGTTCGAACGGCTGCAGCCCGGCGACACGCTGTCCGACGGAAACGGGCTCAACCCGCTGCTCCAACACCCGGTGATGATGATCCACCCGATCATGCTCTACACCGGACTCGTCGGTTTCGCGGTCCCGTTCGCGTTTGCGTTCGCGGCGCTCGTCACCGGCGAACTCGGAACCAACTGGTTCCGCACCACGCGGCGCTGGACGCTGTTTCCCTGGCTCTTCCTCAGCATCGGGATCATCCTCGGCGGCCGTTGGGCGTACGAGGTGCTCGGCTGGGGCGGCTACTGGGCGTGGGATCCCGTCGAGAACGCATCGTTCATGCCCTGGCTACCCGCGACGGCCTTCTTGCACTCGGTGATGATCCAGGAAAAGCGCAACATGTTGAAGACCTGGAACCTGTTGCTGATCGGGCTCACCTACACGCTCTGCCTGTTCGGCACGTTCCTCACCCGCAGCGGCATCGTCCAGTCGGTCCACGCGTTCGCCCAATCGCCGATCTTCACCACGACGTTTCTCGGCTACGTGCTGTTTTCGGCGCTCGTCTTCTTCACCGCGGTGGCCTATCGCAGAAAGGAAATCCGCAGCCCCAACCACATCGAATCGATGGTTTCGCGCGAAGCGGGCTTTCTGCTCAACAACTGGGTGTTCATCTCGCTGCTCGTCTGGATCTTCACCGGAACGCTCTTCCCGGTGGCGAGCGAAATGTTCCAGGGCGAGCAGATCACCGTCGGTCCGGGGTTCTTCCCGATCATGGCGGGGCCGCTCGCGCTCTTCCTGTTGTTCCTCACCGGCGTGGGCCCGCTGATCGCATGGCGCCGCGCATCGTTGGCGAGCATCTTCAAACAATTCCGCTGGCCCGCGGTCGTCGGTTTGATCACGAGCGTGGTGGTGGGGGTCGCGCTCGGTAGCGGCGGCGCCGCCTACCCGATCATTTGCTGGGCACTCGGCGCGTTCGTGGTCGCCACGATCGTGCAGGAATACGCGCTCGCAATCCGCGCACGCACCCGCAAGGGCGAAGAGAACGTATTTCAGGCCTTCAACTCGCTCCTGCGCAAGAACCAGCAGCGCTACGGCGGCTACATCGTTCACCTTGGCGCGGTCTTGATCATCGTCGGAATGGCGGGCTCCGTCTTCGACGAAGAGCGCATGGAGAACATCCGCACCGGGGATGAGTTCGAGATCGGCAGTTACCGACTGCAGTACCTGACGGCGAACGCGATCCCCAAGCAGCACTACGGCGGAGCGGTGGCGCGACTCGCGATCTACCGCGGCGACAAACCGATCGGCGTGATGGTGCCCGAAAAGCGCATGTACTGGCTCGAGCAGCAGCCCGC
>JAHEEJ010000097.1 GCA_024640705.1 Deltaproteobacteria bacterium | reverse complement strand
GCAAATCTCGGTAACTAGAGGGAATTTCGCAATAGTAGGGCGGATCCAGGATTGACGAACCGAGCCCGCCTCCGTAGGTTGCGCAGACCCACTCTAGAGGATGTCAAGCCGTGATCATCGTTCTCAAAGCCGACGTGAATACCGAAACCCCCGACGTCCAGCGCCTGGTCGAATTCGCAGAGTCCTATCCCGGGGTGCGCACCGAGCTTCACCAGATCCAGGGCGCGACCCGCACGCTGTCCGAACTCTATCTGCTGGGTTCGACGGGGGTCATCCCCACCGAGCCCTTCAAGGAGTTCGCTTGCGTCGAGCGGGTGGTGCGGATCACCGAGAAGTTCCGTTCGATCGGCCGCCACGGCGGCGAACTCGAAGCCGTGGGTTTCGACTACAACGGGATCCGCATCTCCCAGGACACCTTCCACCTGTTTCCGGGCCTGTGCGCGGTCGACAACCGCGAGAACCTCGACACGATGTTCCGCCTGCTCGGCGAAAACGGGATCCAGACCGCGCGCGCGGGCGCCTACAAGCCGCGCACGAGTCCGTACGACTTCCAGGGCTACGGCGCCGAGTGCCTGCCTTACGTCTTCGAAAGCGCGGGCAAGCACGGCATTCGCATCGTCTCGATGGAAATCACCCACGAATCCCAGATCGACGAGCTTCTCGAAGCGCTGAGGGACTCGGGAAATGCGACGGGCGTGATGATCCAGATCGGCACCCGCAACGCCCAGAATTTCGAACTGCTGAAACACGTCGGCCAGCAGACCGAGCTGCCCGTTCTGTTCAAGCGGGGCATGGGAATTACGCTCGAAGAGTCGCTCAACGCCTGCGAGTACGTCGCATCGGGCGGTAACCGGCGCATCGTTTTCTGTCTGCGCGGAATGAAGACGAATCTCGGCGATCCGCATCGCAACTTCGTCGACTTTGCGCACGTGCCCGTCGTCAAGCGGCTGACGCGACTGCCGGTTTCGATCGATCCCTCGCATTCGGTGGGAAGTCGAGCCATGGCGCCGGACGGCCTGCTCGACGTGTTTCACGTGACCGCCCAGGGTGTCATCGCGGGGGCCAACATGGTTCTCGTCGATTTTCACCCCAAGCCGGAAGAAGCGCTCTGCGACGGCCCCCAGGCCCTGCTCGCCGAAGAGCTGCCCCGCTACATCGAAGATGCGAAGATCGTGCGCGAAGCCTATCTGGCCCGCCTGAGTCGCATCGCCAGTTCTCCGACGGGGTAGTCGCCACGCGAGCGCGGGCGAACTCGCCGGGCGGTAGCCTATGGACGGGGCGCCAAAGTTCGTCGTCCAGTCGCGGTTTCGACCGCCTGATGGATTTCCGCCGGGGGATCGTTGGCCAACACGCGAAAGCGTAAAACGACTGCGCGCAAGCGCAGCACGGCTTCGACGCGTCGTCCGAAGTCGCGGCGGCGCACATCCAAACGCGCAAGCGGTTGGCTTCGGAAGTTGGCCTGGTTCGGGGTGACGGTCGGCTTCGTCGCGGGCTTCGCGAGCAGTGTCGTCGTGATTCGACTCGATCGAATCGTGCGGGAGCGCTTCGAGGGGCAGCGATTCCGCATTCCTTCGCGCGTCTACTCCACGCCGTCCATCATCTACCCGGGCCTGGATGTCGAACTCGCAGATCTGCGCGGCAGCCTGGTGCGGCTCGGATACCGGGAAGCCGGCAGCGACGGATCCGTACAGCAAGGGGAATACTCCTGGCAAAAACATCGGGTGCGCGTTCACCTTCGGGCCTTCGAACATCCGACGCGATCCGAACCTGCACGCGACGTCGTGTTTCGGATTCGCGACGGTTTCATCGACGAAATTCTCGAACTGCCCGCGGGTCGCACCCTGGGCGCGGTGTTGATCGAACCGGAACAGCTCGGCGCCTACTACGGACCTGATCGGTCGCAGCGCGAACTGGTGAGCCTCGACGATCTGCCGCCTCACCTCGTCGACGCGATCGTCTCCGTCGAGGATCAGCGCTTCGAGGCACATCCCGGCATCGACGTTCGACGCATCGGCGGGGCGCTGCTCGCCAACCTGCGCGCGGGTGGCATTCGGCAGGGCGGCAGCACGCTCACCCAGCAACTCGTCAAGAATTTTTTCCTCACGCCCGAGCGAACGCTGAAGCGCAAGGCGAACGAAGCCGTGATGGCCCTGCTCGTCGAGCTCCGCTACAGCAAGCGCGAAATTCTCGAGACCTACCTGAATGAGATCTACCTCGGACAACGCGGTTCGACGGAGATACACGGTGTTGGGGAGGCGGCGCTTCGCTTCTTTGGCAAGCGGGTCCACAACCTGAGCATCGCCGAGTCCGCACTGCTGGCGGCGCTGATCCAGAGCCCGAACGGCATCTCGCCCTACCGCAATCCCGAGGGCGCTCGCGCGCGTCGCGATCTGGTGTTGGAGTTGATGACCAATCAGGGCCGGATCGAGCCCGCGCAGCGCGACGCGGCGATCGCAGAACCCTTGAGCCTTGCGGCGATCACCCCCGACCCCGGCGACGCGCGGTACTTTCTCGACCTGCTGCGCGTTCAGCTCTCCGATCACTACGACGCGAAGGTGCTGTCGAGCCAGGGGCTGAGGGTGTACTCGACACTCGAGAGCCGTACCCAACGCCTGGCCGCGGTCGCTTTGCGCGAGGGGATCGAACAGCTCGAAAGCCAGTTCCCGGCACTCGTCAGCGAGGATCCGCTCCGCGCGCTTCAGGGTTGCCTCATCGCGATCCGCCCCCAGACCGGAGAGATCGTCGCGCTCGTCGGTGGACGCGATTACCAGGTGTCTCAATTCGATCGCTGCACCCAGGCGCGCCGGCCCGCGGGAAGCACCTTCAAGCCTTTCGTCTACATCGCAGGGCTCGAGCCGCGCGTGGGAGGGCCCGCGATCACGCTGGCTTCCTTCCTCGACGATTCTCCACTCGAGGTTTCGACGCCGAGCGGGCCCTGGCAGCCGCGCAACTTCGACCGCGAATTTCACGGCCGGGTCGGTGTGCGCGAAGCACTCGAGCGCTCGTTCAACGTCGCAACCGCACGCCTCGCCCAGGAGATCGGGATCGGGCGGGTGGCAGACGTCGCGCACCGGATGGGGATCGAGAGCAAGTTGCCCCTCGTGCCGAGCCTTGCACTCGGTGTGGCCGACGTCTCCCCGCTCGAGATGGCGCGCGCCTACGCGACGCTCGCAGGTGGCGGTGTTCGGCCACAGGTTCATTCGATCGAAGACCTGGTGGATCCAGCGGGCGAAACACTCGAACGCCGTGAACTCCGGCACAAGCGCGTCCTCGACGCGGGAACCGCCTACCTCGCCACTTCCATGCTGCAAGGCGTGGCGCATCGCGGAACCGCAGCGGGCGTTCGCTCGACGGGAATCAAGGGGCCGATTGCGGCGAAGACCGGAACCAGCGACGAAGAGCGCGATCTGTGGTTCGTTGGCTACACCCCTGAGTTGGTCGCTGTCGTCTGGATCGGTTTCGACGAGCCGCGCAGCATTGGTATTGCGAGTAGCCGGGGCGCGCTCCCGATCTGGCGGCGCTTCATCGGCGAACTGACCGGCGGGCAGATTCAGGGTCAGTTTCCGCGGCCGTCGAGTATCGTCGTCGAGGACGTCGACCCGGTTACGGGTGCGCGGGCGCTTTGGGGTTGCCCGGATCGCCGGCGCGAACTCTTTCTCGAGGGAACCGTGCCCGAGGAGGTCTGCCCGAGCGGAGCGGCCAAGGGATCGGAGGAAGACGGATTCCAGCGAACACAGGAGCGCTTTTTCGAATGGTTGCGGAAACATCTGTAAATCGGGCTGCACTCGCGTCGCGATCACTCGCCTCGGTGGTGCTGGTCGTGTGGGGCTGGGTGGCTCTCGTCGGAACTGGAATCGGCCTGCTCGGTGGCTGTGCGGGGCCGATCGGCGGGCCGCGCGGAGGCGCCTTGCGGATTTCGGAGCTCGACCACGTCGGGGATGGCCGGCATCAAGCCTCCATGCGGTTGGTGGTGGAGGGGTTGGACGCCGAACTCGCCTCGACGCCCCAGCGGGCCCTCAGCCGCTACGAGCAAGCGATCCGGATCGACCCGAGCAATCCCTTCGCCTATCTGGTACTCGCGCGGTATTACGCGTCACTCGCCGATTCGGAGCGCGCGCTCCAAAATCTGGATCGCGCGCAGTCTCTGCTCGATCCCAGCACGACCGTTTATCGGAGCGCCGAGCCCCACTTGCTGGGTTTGCGGGGCTGGGCGCTCGCCGAGGCGGGCCGATCGACGGAGGCCGACCCGCTGCTCGCGGAGGCGCGCCGACTCGCTCCCCCGGTGTGGGGCGACGGTCGCCTCGACGCGAGTGAATTGCGCTAACCCCGACGCGAGTGACCGCAATAGCCCCGGCGCGAGCTGTGTGATAGCGTGCCCGATCTCATGACGCCGAAGTTCCGCGTCGCCGCCGGCGCATTCCTGATTGTTCTGATTCTCGATCTAGCCACCAAGATCGCGATCGACACGCATCTCAGCTACGCGGATAGAATTCCCGTCATCCCGGGGTTTTTCTATCTTACGCATGTCCGCAATACCGGCGCGGCATTTGGTTTGTTCTCGGATGCTCCGCAGATTTATCGCCTCTTTTTCTTCATCTCCGTTTCGCTGATCGCAGTCGGGATCATCATTGCGTTCTTCCGAAAGCTCTCCCCCGGGGATCGACTTGCAGCGCTCGCGCTCGGCTTGATTCTTGGTGGTGCGGTTGGGAACCTGATCGATCGGATCTTCCGGCAGGAAGTGGTTGATTTTCTGCACTTTCGTCTCTGGCGCGGTTATTCTTGGCCCGACTTTAACGTCGCGGACTCGGCGATCGTGGTCGGAGTCGGGCTTCTCGTGTTGGAATTGCTCGCGAGCGAAGGCGAGCAACGAAGTTCCGTCGGCGATGGTGAGTCGAACTCGTAGTTCTCAACGACAATTTTTTTCAGCTGCCGGGTTTTACCCTGAAGGATCGAAATTGTCTTCACCGTCGGCCCACTGGAACGCTAAGATCCACACCGAAGCGCGACGGAGATCCATTCTCGGTCGCAAACCCGAGAAATCTTGTTGACAACACTCCAAGTCGTGCGGTAGAAGGCGACTGGCTACGAACAGCATTACCCGCTCTACGTTGGTTCTTTTGCTATCGCTGTTGCCGGTCGTAACTGCAGGTTTCGCAAGCGTCGCAAGTTCAGTTTTGAATTCGGACATCGAGGCATCGAAAAATCGCTAGCTAAAGCTCAACGGACCAAGGGATGTGACGATCCCCCCCCTGTCGTCGCGCCCGGTTGAACCGACTCGATCGAGTCGGGACTGCGTCCAATTGTTCGTCGTCATGGGGGACGAGGGGCACAGACGCATGTCGCCGAAAAAACCCAAGAGCGATTACGTAATCCAGACCGTCAGCCACGCGCTTCGCTTGCTCGAAGAGTTTCGCGCGGAAGACGAACTGGGCGTAACCGAACTTTCGCGGCGCCTAAATCTTCACAAGAACAATGTATTTCGCTTGCTCGCGACACTCGAGCAGCGCGGATATATCGAGCAGAGTTCGGCCAATGAACGCTATCGACTCGGCGCCAAATGCCTCGAGCTCGGTGAGACTTTCTGCCGCAGCCACTCATTGCTCGATCAGGCGCGACCGGTCTTGCGCAAACTCGCCGAAGAGATCGGCGAAACCGTTCACCTCGCGCAGATGACTGCCTTCGAAGTCGTTCACATAGACGCCCAGGTCCACCCGCAACCCATCCTCGCCCCGTCCAGGGTCGGCCAACGCCTTCCGGTCCACTGCACGGCGCTGGGAAAGATCTTGCTCGGCGCGGCGAGTGAGTGCTGCCGCCAGGTCTACGACCAGAATATCGTGGCCGGGCGGGAGCTTCCGGCGCGAACGCGCGCCACGATCGTCGATCCGATCAAATTCTACGAGCAGGTCCGAACCGCCGCGGGTCTGGGCTACGCGTTGGACCTCGAAGAGTGCGAGGAGGGCCTGAGCTGTGCGGCCGCGCCCGTCTACGATCGAACCGGCGTAGCGGTCGCCGCGCTGTCGACTTCCGGTCCTTCCTTCCGCCTGGGGCCCGACGAGTTGCTCGGAAGCATCGTCCCCAATGTCGTCGCGGCGGCGGATCGCCTTTCGCGCGACCTCGGTTACCAGCCGGGCTGAACGCGATTGTCCCAATCAGCCCCACTTGTGCTTCGAGTTGCGGTGTCGGCTGCGTCGTAGACGGTGTAGATTGCCTCCATGGAGGCTCCCCGATGCAATTCGAACTGACCGACGAGCAGCACGCGCTTCAAGAAGCGGCCCGACGGTTCGCGCGAGACGAAATCGCGCCGATCGCTGCCAAACACGATCAGTCGGGTGAATTTCCGCGCAAGGTCATCCAGATGGCGTGGGAACTCGGATTCGCGAGCACCGCGATACCGACCGATTACGGCGGACTCGGACTTTCTTCGCTCGACAACTGCGTGGTGATCGAGGAAATCGCGTGGGCGTGTTCGGGGATCGGCACTTCGATCACGTGCAACGACCTCGGTTTGATGCCGATCATCGTCGCCGGCACTGAAGAGCAGAAGCAAGAGTGGCTGACGCATTGCGCGAGCGAGTTTTCGTTGATCGCATTCTGCCTTTCCGAACCCGATGCGGGCTCGGATGTTGCGGGCCTTCAGCTTTTGGCCGAAAAGGCTGGCTCGGATTACGTCCTCAACGGAACCAAGTGCTGGATTACCAACGGTGGCGAAGCCGATCTCTACACGGTTTTTGCAACGCTCGACCGCACCAGTCGCCACGAGGGAATTTGCGCGTTCATCGTTCCCGCGGATCTGCCGGGAATCTCCCTCGGGAAGAAGGAAGACAAGCTCGGCCAACGCGCGAGCGATACCCGTTCGATTCACTTCGACGGCGTTCGCGTTCCGGAGAGTCAGCGACTCGGCGCCGAGGGCGAGGGTTTCAAGATCGCGATGCGCACCCTGGATCGCACGCGCCCGCCGATCGGGGCGCTCGCCACGGGAATCGCCCAGCGCGCGCTCGATGAGTCGACCGCATACGCGCTCGAGCGAAAGGCGTTCGGTTCGGCGATCGGCAACTTTCAGGCCGTCCAATTCATCCTGGCCGACATGGCGAAAGAAATCGAGGCGGCGCGCCTGCTGACCCAGAAGAGCGCCTGGATGGTCGATCAGGGGCGGCGTGCGGCCAAGGACTCCTCGATCGCGAAGTGCTTCGCGACGGATGCCGCGATGCGGATCACGGTCGACGCGGTCCAGGTCTTTGGCGGCAACGGCTACACGAAGGAATATCCGGTCGAGAAGCTGATGCGCGATGCGAAGCTCCTGCAGATCTACGAGGGCACGAATCAGATCCAGCGCCTCGTGATTGCGCGGGAACTCCTTCGCAGCTGATCCAAGTCGCTGAATTGCATAGGATTTCGCGTTCAGCAGAGCCCCGGCGGATCTGATAGACTCGTTCGCCGGTGAGCCGCGTTCGGCCTCCGTCGGGCGCGCCCGAGCGCCAATCCCCGAGTACGAGAGCAGAATCGAATGTCGGTCGAAGAGAAGATCAAGAAGCTCGAGCAGATGAACGAGCTGGCGCTGCAGGCCGGCGGCGAGGCGCGCATCCAGCGCCAACACGAAGCCGGCAAACTCAGCGCTCGCGAGCGGATCAACCGACTCTTCGATCCGGGGACATTCGTCGAAATCGATGCGTTCGTGACCCATCGCTGCACCGACTTCGGCATGCAGAACAACAAGGTGCTCGGGGACGGGGTCGTGACCGGCTACGGCCGCATCGCGGGCCGTCAGACGTTCGTGTTTTCGCAGGATTTCACGGTATTCGGCGGCAGCCTTTCGGGTGCCTTTGCGGAGAAGGTCTGCAAGGTCATGGACCTGGCGGCAAAAGTCGGCGCGCCGGTGATCGGGCTCAACGACGGCGCGGGTGCGCGAATTCAGGAGGGCGTGGTTTCGCTCGGCGGTTACGGGGAAGTCTTCTTGCGCAACGTGCTCTCATCGGGCGTCGTTCCGCAGATCTCGGCGATCATGGGTCCGTGTGCGGGAGGTGCCGTTTACTCACCTGCGATGACCGACTTCATCATCATGGTCAAGAACACCAGCAACATGTTCATTACCGGGCCCGACGTCATCAAGACCGTGACCCGCGAAGAAGTGACGGCTGAAGCCCTCGGGGGTGCCACCGCACACTCCACCAAGAGCGGCGTGTCCGACTTCGCGGTCGAATCCGAAGAGGAGTGCATTCAGACGATTCAGTCGCTGCTCTCGTTCATTCCCCAGAACAACCACGAAGAGCCGCCGTTCGTCGCCACACAGGATCCGTCGGACAGGATGTCGCCCGAACTGCATCTGCTGGTTCCCGACAGACCGAACAAACCCTACGACATGAAGGCGTTGATTCGGTTGATCGTCGACGATGGCAACTTCTTCGAGGTGGCGCCGTTCAACGCCCGCAACATGATCGTGGGCTTCGGTCGATTTGCGGGTCACTCGGTCGGGATCGTCGCGAATCAACCCAACTACCTCGCCGGAGTACTCGACATCCAGGCTTCGATGAAGGCGGCGCGCTTCGTTCGTTTCTGCGACGCGTTCAACATCCCGCTCGTCACGTTCGTCGATGTTCCGGGCTTTTTGCCCGGAGTGAAGCAGGAGCACGGCGGGATCATCAAGCACGGGGCCAAGTTGCTCTACGCGTTCTGTGAGGCCACGGTGCCGCGGATCACGGTGGTGACCCGCAAGGCCTACGGCGGGGCGTACGTGGTGATGAACAGCAAACACATCGGCGCCGACATCAACCTCGCGTTCCCGACCGCGGAAATCGCCGTGATGGGACCGGAGGGGGCGGTGAACATCGTCTTCCGCAAGGATCTCACCGAGGCCGAAGATCCCGAGCAGCGCAGGCAGGAACTCAGCGACGACTATCGCGAGACCTTTGCGAGCCCCTACAAGGCCGCCGAGCTCGGCTACATCGATGCCGTGATCCAGCCCGAGGAGACGCGCCCGCGGATCATTTCTGCGCTCGAGATGCTCGCCACCAAGCGGACGTCGACCCCGCCCAGGAAGCACGGAAACATTCCCCTCTAGCGCGCGAGTGATAGGTCCTGCTGTGTTCCGGAAGATCCTGATTGCAAATCGAGGCGAGATTGCGGTGCGCGTGGTGCGCGCCTGTCGCGAGTTGGGAATCGCACCCCTCGCGATCTACTCCGAGGCCGACGAGGAGGCGCTGCACGTCCGTCTCGCCGATGCCGCTTTTCCCTGCGGTGCGGCTCCCGCGCGCGATTCGTACCTGGTCGCCGACCGCGTGGTCGAAATCGCGCAGCGCGAGGGCGCCGAGGCCATTCATCCGGGTTACGGATTTCTGTCCGAGAACGCCGACTTCGCCGATCGCTGCGAGGCGGCCGGCATCCGCTTCATCGGCCCGTCGGGCGCGGTGATTCGCGCGATGGGCGACAAGATCACGGCGCGCCAGACGATGGCGTCCGCCGGGGTTGCCGTGGTGCCCGGCACCACCGAGCCGATTTCCGACGAGGCAGCGGCGGGTGTCGCGGAGAGCATCGGTTATCCCGTTCTGGTCAAGGCGAGTGCCGGCGGCGGCGGCAAGGGAATGCGTCGGGTGGATACTCCCGCCCAGCTTGCCCAGGCGCTCGAGCGCGTGCGCGGCGAGGCGGCGTCCGCGTTCGGAAACCCGACCCTCTACCTCGAGAAATTCGTCGAGAACCCGCGTCACATCGAGGTGCAATTTCTCGCCGACTCGCACGGCAATGCGCTGCACCTGGGCGAACGCGAGTGTTCGATCCAGCGCCGACACCAGAAGCTGATCGAAGAAGCACCGGCGAATCACATCGATCCGGAGTTGCGAGCCGAGCTGGGGCGCGCGGCGGTGACCGCAGCGAAAGCCGTCGGTTACTGCGGGGTGGGCACTTGCGAGTTCCTCGTGAACCAGACCGGCGATTTCTACTTCCTGGAAATGAACACGCGAATCCAGGTCGAGCACGCGATCACCGAGGCCATCACCGGGGTCGATATCGTCGTGGAGATGATTCGGATCGCGGCGGGCGAGCCGCTGCAGATCAGCGAGAGCGACGTCGAGTTCCGTGGCCACGCCATCGAGGCGCGCATCTACGCCGAAAATCCCGACAAGAGTTTCATCCCCTCGCCCGGCCTGATCGAAGTCTACGTTCCGCCCAGCGGCCCCGGCGTGCGGGTCGACTCCGGCGTCGAGCAGGGAACCCGCGTGACGACCTATTACGATCCGCTGATCGCGAAGCTGATCGCCTGGGGGAGCGATCGCGAAGAGGCGATCGCGCGGCTCGATCGCGCGCTCGAGGAGTACGACATCCAGGGGATCGCGACGTCCATCTCCTTCCACCGCAAGGCGCTGCGCCAACCCGAATTCGTTTCCGGTCGCTACACGACGGATTTTGTCGAGACCGTGAGGAAAAGGGACCGGTCCGGCTAGCGGGGGATTCGCCGAATTCCCTTGGCAGCGTCGCACGACTCCATTCAGGGGTCGTGCTCCTAGCCGGGGAAGTCTGCGACTTCCCTTTGCCGCGTCGCGCGACCCCTTGTGGGGTCGCGCTCCTAGGAGGGCGCTTCTTCGCCGTTCGCGGGCTTTCGCTTGGCGCCTCCGAATACGAACGCCACTCCGACCCCGAGCAGATAGAGCGCGACCATCGGGATCGCGAGGAAGACCTGGCTCACCCAATCCGGCGGCGTGAGAATGGCCGCCGCCACGAACACACCGAGCACCGCGTAGGGGGTGCCCTTGAGCAGGGTTCGCGCGTCGACGATCCCCGAGACCGACAGAAAGAATACGAGCACCGGCAACTCGAACGCGATGCCGAATGCCAGGAAGAGCCGGGTGGTCAGATTGAAGACTTCGCGCATCGTCCAGGCCGACTCGACGAACTCGTTGTCGAATTGGCTGAAGAAGTCGAACATCAACGGGAACACCATCGTGTAACCGAAGATGGCTCCGCCTCCGAAGAGCAGCGAAGAAACCAGCACAAACGGAACGATCGCGTTTCGCTCGGTCGCGTACAGACCCGGCGCCACGAACGCCCAGATCTGCCAGAAGATCACGGGCAGCGCGAGCACGAAACCCGCGAGGGCGGCGCACTTGAGATAGGTGAAGAAGATCTCGGTCGGCGCGATGGCCTGCAGGGTGCGCT
>JAHEEJ010000417.1 GCA_024640705.1 Deltaproteobacteria bacterium | reverse complement strand
TCCTCGATGAAGTTCGCCGAACTCTCGAAGCCACTGATGCCGAGCATCGCCGCCGCGAAGCCGAAGAAGATCGCGCGCGGCAGGCTCTGGATCGGGGGCAGGTGCCAGTTTTCGATCAGCAGCGTCGGGTCGCTCACCACCATCACGGCGCAGGCGACCGTCAGGATCGAGAGCGTCAACATGTGAATGATGAAGATCCCGAGGGCCACGATGGCCGATTCGCCGATGCCGATGATCCCGAGCAGTGCGAAGAGCGCGAGCACGCCCACGGTCGTCGCGAAGATGTCGAGTCCCGCCCAGAGGTAGTGCGCGTAGTGCATCGCCTCGTTGGCGCTGATCACGGCCGTGGCGATGTAGGAGAGCAGCGTGAGGCAGGCCGCACCCGCGGCGACGCGCTTGTTGGTCGTGTTGAGCAGAACGGTGTAGGTCCCACCGTTCAGCGGCAGCGCGCTCCCGACCTCGGCGTAGACCTTCCGGTACAGATAGAGCACGCCCGCCACGACGAGCAGCACGACCGGAGCGAGCACACCGGCCTGCGCCGCACACAGCGCCGAGACATACAGCACGCTCGAGGTGATGTCGTTGCCGCAGATCGCCGTCGCGCGCCAGGTCCCCAGCGTGTGCCGGTGCGGTTGGTCGAGCCGCTGCAGCGCGATGCCGTGGCTCGCGAGATCGGCAATCCGCTCGGACTTTCCCCACCCCGCGAACTCCCAGGGTTCGGATTGGATCGGGGGAGTCGCTTCCGTGCGTTTTCGTCTCATCGCGTAACGACCCCGGAGACCCCGCCCGAAACGAGCGAGGCGATTCGCGTCAGCACGAGCGGTGTCGTGAGGCCGCCCGGAGCGGCGAGGTAGCGCGGCTCCCACTCCGGATCGAACTTGTCCTTGAAGCTGCGAAGTCCGCGGAAATTGTAGAAGTGCTCGCCATGCCGGAAGAGCAGGGCGCCGAAGCGGTTCCAGAGCGGAGCGAGCCGGTGGTGCTCGAAGCCCGAGAGCGGGGCCATGCCGAGACTGTAGTACTGGTATCCCTCCGCTTTCCCCCAGAGCATGAGCTGGGTGAAGAGGTACTCCATCACGCCGTGAGGTGCGCTTTCGTTGTAACGCATCAAATCGATCGAGAGCTCGAAGCGGGCCTCGCTCGGCCAGACGTTTGCGAACGCGACGATCTGGCCCGCTTTGCGCGCAATGATCACCGGCAGTCGGAGCAGATAATGGCGATCGAAGAAGCCCAGCGAAAACCGCTTTTCGCGCGTCTTCTTGTCCGCCAGCCAGGTGTTCGAGACGGCTTCGAGTTCGTCGAGCAGTGGCGCAACCCCCGAAGCCGGAACGAATTCGAAACTGCAACCCTCTCTTGCCATGCGGTTTTGGGTCTGGCGCAGTTCCTTCCGAGCCCCGCCTTCGAGTGAAAAAGTCTGGAGCGGAACCCGGCCCTCCTCCCCGAGCTTGCGCAGTTCGAGCCCGAGATCGAGGTAGATCGGAAGCGCGGGGCCGGAAGCCTCGTAGAAGACGGCGCGCGCGCCGTGCCGGTCGGCGAGTTCGCGAAAGCGCCACGCGAGTTCTTCCTGATCGTCCTCGGATCCGACCGGGTCACCCATCGCGACCCAGGTGCGGCCGCTCACCCCGTACATCAGGAAAGCGTTGCCGTTCTCGGAGAAGAGGAGATTCTTGTCGCCCAACAAAGCCAGGTAGCCGGTGGTCCGGCGGGCCTTCGAGGCGATCGTCTGCGCGCGGTCGAGTTCGTCGGGAGCGGGGAGGTCGGGCGCTGGCGGGGCGGGCCGCAGCAGCCGCAGCGCGCCAATCGCCAAGGAGGCGACTCCGGCCGCGAGCAGCGCCCGTAGCGAACGCGGCGCCTGGGCTCCAACACCAAATTGCCACCACAGATCATTCGAATACTCGACATGCCGGTAGGCGAGTTCGAGTGCGACGAACGCGCCCACCGCGACCGCCGCCACCCCGAACCACCAGCCGCGCGCGAGGGGCTGGCCGATGAGCGAGCTGCGCCGGTAGAAAAATGAGCGGCACGGCAACAGCATCAGCGCCATCGCGGTGAGGATGCCCGCTTCTTCCCAGTTCATCCCCTTGGCGAGCGATGCGACCGCACCGGCCAACAGCAGGGTGAGCGTTCCGAGATAGCCGGCGTCGAGGCGCTGGCGCAGCGCATTGGCGAGCAGCAGGAGCAGCACGCCGATCACGCTGCCGAGCAGTTTCGAGACTTCGATCAGCGGCAGCGGCAACGTGCGACGCAGCCACTCGAGGCGCTCTGGCAGCTCCGGAGTGACTCCGGAGAGGACCAGCATGGCGCCCGCGAGGAAGGTCGTGACGGACAGCAGCCTCGGAGCCACCTCCGCCATCCAACCCTGTAGCCACTCGCCGGTCCGCTCGAGGGCTGCGCGGCGCTGCCAGATTTCGTAACCCGCAAAGAGCGCGATCGCGAAGGTGAGCGGGAGCAGGTAGTAGGCCAGCCGATAGGCGAGGATCGACGCGAGCACAGCGTCCCCGCCGAGCCACGGTTTTAGCAGCAACACCATCGCGGTTTCGAAGACGCCGAGTCCGCCCGGAACGTGGCTGATCACCCCGGCGATCTGGGCGAGCAGATAGGCGCCGACAAAAACGGGAAAAGTCAAGCCGGGCGCGCTCGGCAGGACCGCGTGGAGCACGGACGCGGCGATCAGCCAGTCGACGCTAGAGAGCGCAAACTGGGTCGCCGTGATGCGAGGTCGCGGAAATTCGATGCGGAATCCGCGCAGCAAGAACGGCGCCCTTTGCGAGGCTGTCAGAATGAAGTACGCGGCGGCCAGCGCGAGCAGCAGCCAGCCGATCGGTCGGCTGTTGGCAATCGGCAGCTCTGGAATCGAGATCGGCAGCGGACAGAAACTGTGGAGCACGCCGCCGAGCAGGAAGAAACCCATCCAGAACGTCAGCAGCGTGAACGCGACGACCTTCGCGATGTCTTCGGCTTTCACGCCCCAGCTGGAGAGCATGCGGTAACGCACCGCGCCACCGCCGAAGAACGACAGCCCGATGTTGTGGCTGAACACGTAGGCGACGAACGAAGACAGCGCGATGCGCCGGTAGGGGAGGGAAAC
>JAHEEJ010000416.1 GCA_024640705.1 Deltaproteobacteria bacterium | reverse complement strand
CCGCGGCCTCGTAGATCACTTTTCCGTCGAAGATCGTCAGCACGACACGGGTCTTGCCGATTTCGCCGGCGCGGCCCGTGTCCGCGAGTTTGATCAGGTTGCGGTCGATCGCGATCAGGTCGGCCTTCTTGCCGACCTCGATCGAGCCGAGTCGCTCCTGGTGGCCGAAGAGCTTCGCCCCGTTGATCGTGTAGGCCGCGATCGCATCGTGAATGTCGATTCGCTGACCCGGATTGAACGTCCCGACTGCTGAACTGCGCGTGACGGCTTGCTGGATGTTCACGAAGGGGCGAGGGTCGCGGGTTTCGACCGGCGCATCGCTGCCCGCGATGAGGATTCCGCCGCGTTTCAGGATCGAGCCGGCGGGGTAGGTGTTCTGGATCGCGTAATGGTTGGGGTTGTAGAGATCATCGACGCCTGCGATTTCGTCGATGAACGGGATCACGCTCATGTCGTACTCGATATTCGGGGGAATCCACGCGTAGGTGAATGCGATGTAGATGCCGAGATCGGCGATGCGCTGTTGGTCGACGGGATGGATCAATTGGGCGTGAGCGAGGCTCTGGGGGTGAAGGGGATCTCCGTTGGCGGCGCGCGATGCCTCGAAGGCGTCGATTGCGACGCGCACCGCGCGGTCGCCGATCGCGTGCGCGTGCACCGCAAATCCCGCTGCTTCCATTTCGCGGACGAACGCGTGGATGAATTCTTCGCTGTGTTCGAGCACGCCGTAGTTCTGCTCGCACTGCTGTGGAAGAAAGCCGTGTTCGGACTTGAAACGGCTCTTTGCCCCCGCATTCGCATAGGCGATGGGATGCGAGCGATATTCGAGACAGACATCGCCGTCGAGATCCACGTATCCCCGGATGTCGGCGCGCATGGTGTCCGGGTCGATCGCGAAGATCGGTTGTCGATAGCTTCTGATCACCGCGGCATTCGGCAGCGTCGGCGGCGACGCGAGCGGGTTGCCCTCGATCACGCCATCGATGAAGATCTTGACCCCATCGGCGTGAATGAAGCGAGAATTCGCGTAGCGTTCGCGGATCGCCTTGAACTCTTCGACGACTCCGGGAAGCATCTCGATCGCGGCTTGCGACTTGGGGAACTCTTTGAACAGCGCCGCGCGCATGCGAAACGTCATCTCGCCGCGCTCTTCGAGCCGCTGATAGAAGGGGAGATACTCGGGCTCTACGACGGCATCTTGGAGCGACGTGATGCCGGCTTTTGCGAGGACCTTCGCGACCTCGGGCATGGTTGCGTCGAAGTCCCGCAGCTCGAGTTGCGAGGGAGGATTCGTGAGGTCGATCGCGGATTCGGTCAGGTAACCGTTGGGTTCCCCCGACTCGTCTACGCCGACCAGCTCCCGATACGACACAAAGGTCGATTGCAGGGTTTTTGCAGTCAGTCCCACCGCATCCGCCGCGGGCGATTTCGCGCGCGCGAGAGCGGCACTGTTGACCGCGTAGTGGTGCCCGTCGTTTCCGTACAAGACGATGGGATGCTGGGTGGAAACTGCATCGAGGGCCGCGCGCATCGTCGGATAGCGCTTGCTGGGTTGGTTGCCGATCGAGAAGTTCCACTGATCGGCCCAGAGCCACTCGCCTTCGGGAACCTGGTAGCGGCTCAGGCAGTCGCGCAGGAATGGAACGTAGGCGTCGAGCGTTCGCGGTTGGCTCTCGAGATCACAGATGTCGCCCTTCGCGATCCAGAGCGGGTGGAGGTGGGTGTCGTGAAGACCTGGCAGGACCATCTTCCCGGCCAGATCGCGGACCTGCGTATCGGGCCCGATGAAATCCTCGACTTCGTCATCGTCTCCGACGTAGACGATCTGGTTTCCGCGGATCGCGACCGCCTCTGCCACGCTGCGATCCGCGTCGACCGTGTAGACGAAGCCGTTGGCGAGCACCAGGTCGGCGGGTTCTACAGAGGGCCCGCAGGCGAACATGGGCAGCAGCAGGATGGCCGCGGAGAAAAATCGAATCGACAGGCGAGGCTCGATCATGGCGGATGAACTCCTCATTTGCGGCACGGGCTCAGCGCCGGGCCCGCGCGATTCTTGCGCATTGAAGCGCAGAACGTTCCGATGGGCTGTCCTTCGAGCGGTGAATTCCGATCAGGCGGCTGCGTCCTCCTCCTGCCATTCGAAGAAATTCATCTCGATGAACACGAACGCGATCAGCCAGAGATAGGCGTCCCAGGTGTCGACGAATCCACCCTCGATCTGCCACTGGATCGCGGCGGCGACGAGCATTCCGTAGAAGAGGACCTTCGAGGCCTTGCTGAATTTGTTGAAACCTGGCGAAAGGCTTCCTTTCAACTGCATCCAGACGTCGGCCTCGAGAATCGCCACGACGCCGAGCCACGCAAAGGCATTGGCCACGTCCGTCCAGGCCAGCCGGCGCGCGAGTCCAATCGATTCCGCGTCGGCGATGAGGTCCACGCGGTCACCGAGTTGGAAGATCTCCTTACCTGCAAATGCGAGGCAGTTATCGGCAGTGAGTGGGACGAACTCGCCGAGATCGATCACAACCGAATAGCCCGCGCCAATCAGTTTGCAGGCGTCGTCGATCGCAGTGGGGATGAAGTCGTAACTCAGCAGCATCAGCTGGAAGTAACCGTAGAACGAGTAGAGGATCAGCGCGTAGCAGATGGAACTCACGGCGGTCAGCGACCATTTCAGCCGTGGCGTGAGTTTTTTGTGGGGGATGACGGAAGTCTCCAGTTCGAAGACAAACATCAAGACGAGCCACGCGGCATTGTCGATCGTGGCCGCATAGGCGTTGATGAGTTCGTCGAAGGTGACGCCGTTCGCATAGAGGTGTGCGGCCGACGCAGCGTCCTCCTGCCAGAAGAAGAACTCGTTCAGGCAGAGCAGCGCGTAGGTGATCCATTTGAAGGTGTTGAAGGCGACCGGGTTGATCCGCACGACGCTCCAATTCCTGTCCAGGCGGACCGCCGCGGCGCGATTCTCGCCCTTTCGAGCGGTTGAGCATACAGGACTCCCGCTATTGGATCCGTGGCCGATCGGATCGAAGAGTGGCCCGATTCCGAAAATTACAACCTGCGCCCACCCCTGTGATAGGGTGCGCGTTCGG
>JAHEEJ010000415.1 GCA_024640705.1 Deltaproteobacteria bacterium | reverse complement strand
CCTGCATGCGAAGTCGCCCCTCCACACCCGGGAGGGTCGTTTGAATCTCGAGTTGGTCGCCGGGCTTGACCTTGGCGCTGCTCTGGATGAACAGCCCCCCGGGGGAAACGTCCAGAATGAGCCCCCCGTGGTTCCGACCGTCCAGCGTCAGCGTACAGGGCATCTGGCGACGCTTGCGCTCGAAGATCCGTCCCGCCATGCGACTCGCGCTCTCCCTCCCCGGGGCCCCCTGCCCCAGCTCGGCTTTTCGGAGCCCCCGACACCAGCTTGAGGCAAGCCGACTGTTCGGTTTCGAGTGCGCCGGGCGCGCTGAATCCGGCTCTCTCGAGCCCGGGCAAGACCGCGAGAGCGATGTTGCGAAAAAACCACAAGTCAGGCGTCTTCGCGCCTCCGGTGGCTCGAGACGCAGTTGGTCCGTCAAGTGAAAAACCGAATCAGCCGATTCGAGTTGAGCCTGTAGCCGCCGAAGGCTGGGGCGTGAACCCGGTCGAGCCCACATCAACTGGGCAGACCATCGACGCTGAACGGTAGGGGTCCAGTGAAACGACGCATCGGCTGGGACAAGATCATCTTCACGCACGTCGTCGTGATCGGCGTGCCCGCGATTCTCTACTACTACCTGCGCGTGGGCGGAGCATCGCTGTTCTGGCTGCACGCCACGGTCGCGACCGCCTACCTGATCACCGCGTTGATGATCACCTACGAGGCGACGGCGGCGCTCTTCCGGCGCTACGCGGGGTCCGCAACAGAGCCGGTCGGTTCCTCCGAGCGCTGGAAGCGGAAATTCAAAGACGCATTCGGCGTGAGTGGCGCCCACGTCCAGGAACCGACCCGTCCACTGCCGCGTTGCTCGTTCATCGTGGCCGCCTACCTGCCCAACGAGCAGGACATCATCATCGAGACCCTCACCGAGATCCTCGACAACGTCCGCCGGCCGGAAGCTGGCTTCGAGCTGATCCTCGCCTACAACCGCCCGGTTCGGCTGCCCATCGAAGACGAACTCGAGCGGCTCGCAGAGCGCCACGAATCGCTTCGACTGCTTCACGTCGAGACCAGTGAGTCGAAAGCCGAGAACATCAACGCGGCGCTCCCCATCGTGACCGGCGAGATCGTCGGCATCCTCGACGCCGACCACCACCCGCAACCGGACTGTTTCCAGCGCGCCTGGCGTTGGTTCGAGCGCGGCTACGACGTCGTTCAGGGGCGCAACGTGGTCCGCAACAGTGAAACGAATTTCATGACGAAGATGATCGCCGTCGAATTCGAGTGCACGTACGGCGTCTGCCATGCGGCGCGCTCGCTGTTCGTCGACACGGGCATCTTCGGCGGCTCCAACGGCTATTGGCGTACCGAAGTGCTGCGCGAGATCCGCTTCGATCCGACCATGCTGACCGAGGACATCGACGCGACGTCTCGCGCGTTGCTCGCGGGCTATCGCATCCTCAACGACCGGAGCATCATTTCGACCGAACTCGCCCCGACGGATCTGCCTGCGTTCTGGTATCAGCGCCAGCGCTGGGCCCAGGGATGGCTCGAGGTGAGCATCCGATTCCAGATGGCCTTCTGGAAATCACGCCACTTGAGTTTCCCGCAGAAGATCTACTGGACCTATCTGCTGCTCTACCGCGAGATGTACCCGCTCCTCGCACTGCAGATCTACCCGATCCTGCTGAGTCTGCTGCTGCTCCAGGGCTACATCGAACTCACCTCGCACTGGTACCTCTGGTTCACAGCGATCGTCACGTTCGTGAGCGGCCCCTACCAGACCCTGGTTGCGGCCAAGATCGCGTATGCGCGCCACCACTATTTGCGCTGGGCCGCCTACGCGTTCTTCGTCTTCTTCTTCACGCTCTTCAAGGCGATGATCTCGCTCGTCGCGATGTACGACCACCTGCTCGGTCGCGCAGACTGGGTGGTGACGCGTCGCTCGATGACCGAGCAGAGCCGGAATGTCGAGGCGCGCACACGATGAGCAATTGGCGCAAGTTCCTTCTAGCAGCATTCGGCCTGTGTCTGATCTCCATCGGTGCGCCGTCCCCGGCGCTGGCGGGAGAGGCCGCCGCGAACGCGTGGATCGCCACCGCACGAGAAGCCGCTCAGACCAACGAGCACACCAATTCCATCCGGGCCTTCGAAAACGCGATGAGCGAAGACCCCTCGAAGCGCTCGGAAATCCTCCACGAGTACGCGGACCAACTCACCTATGGCGGGCGCGGAAGTGAAGCGGTTCCGCTCTATCGCGAGATCCTCGCTACACCGGGAATCTCGTCGGACGACGCACAGAGCGCACGACGCGGTCTCGCGCTGGCGCTTTCCTGGACCGACCAACAGCAACCCGCCCTCCGCGAGTACCGGGCACTGGTCGCCGCCAACCCGGGCGATCTGGACGCGCTTCGCAGCGTGGGGCGCGTACAGAGCTGGCAAGGGCAGCACCGAAGGGCCGTGGAACAGCTCGAAAACTTCCTAGCCGAATATCCGAACGATCCAGAAGGTGTCGCGCTGCTCGCGCAGGCGCTCGATTGGATGGGACGACCCGACCGCGCCGAGAAGGTGCTGCGCGATCACCTTGCGGCCGTTCCTGGCGACGCGAACGCACAGCGCCTGCTCGATGAACTCGAGCGCAGCCAGCGGCCCGAGACCCTCTTCAACTACCGCGAGTCCCACCAGAGCGACAATCTGCGCATCACGGGCTGGGAACTCGGCCAGGACTTCCAGTTCAACGACGGACTCACGACGGTCGGGCCGCGCTTTCACACCTATCGATACGATCCGCAAAGACATAACGGCCCCGCGGATCGGAGCGAAATCTTCGTCTATCGCCCCGGCCTGCACGTCCGCCATCGCTTCAACGACGCCATCGAGTGGAACGGCACGGGTTGGGTGGACGTGATCGACGAAAAACACCAGGACGACAGCGCTCCGTTCACCTACGACACCTGGCTGACGATCTGGCCCAACGACTTCTTCCGCATCGATGTCGGCTCCAATCGAACCACGTTCGACAATGAGTCCTCGCTGCGCCAGAACATCAAAGGCACCTTCGCGACCGGCTCCGTGGACATGATGCCCGACGAGAAGACCCGGATCACGGGACGCT
>JAHEEJ010000096.1 GCA_024640705.1 Deltaproteobacteria bacterium | reverse complement strand
CCCTTGCCGACGGCGGAGGCGGCGCAATGAGGTGGCTGGGAACGACACTGGCTTGTGTGATGGTATTCGCGGGCGCTTACACCGCCCTTGCACAGCAACCCTCGGCTGAGGAAGCGGCGGCAGATGCGGCTGCGGCGAACGCGCCCGCACCGCCTCCGCCCGCCAAATCCACTTCGATGGACGACCTCCTCGAGCGCGTGAAGGCGGGTTGGAACGGAGAGCGCAAGGAGAACCGAGATCGCGAGGCGGCCTTTGGCAAGGCAAAGGCAGATCAGCAGCGCCTGCTCAACGAGGCGAATGCGACGCGCGCGGCGCTCGAGCGGCGCAGCGAGCAACTCGAGACCCAGTTCGAAGGCAATGAGCTCTCGCTGACCCAACTCGAAGAAACACTCACCCAGCGACTCGGCGCTCTCGGCGAACTCTTTGGTGTCGTTCGACAGGTCTCCGGTGACACGAGAAGCCAGGTCGAGGGCTCGCTGGTCAGCGCCCAGATCCCCGGGCGCGAGGAATTCCTCGAGGAGCTCGGCAAGAACAAGAGCCTGCCGTCGATCGAATCGCTCGAGAAGCTCTGGTTCGTCCTCCACCAGGAGATGACGGAGCTCGGCAGGGTGGTCAAATTCCCGGCGACCGTCGTCAACATCGACGGTGAACAGAATCAGCGCGAAGTCACCCGCGTGGGTGCCTTCAACGTGATTTCGGACGGGATCTACCTGATCTACGAAGAGCGCAAACTCCAGGAGCTGCCCAAGCAGCCCGCGGGCACCTATCTCGACACGGTCGCTGGTTTCGAGGCCTCGACGGCACCGATGTCGACGCTCGCGGTCGACCCCTCTCGCGGCTCGATCTTGAAGGTGCTGATCCAGACGCCCGGCTTCTGGGAGCGAATCACCTACGGCGGAAACGTCGGCTACGCGATCATCGTGCTCGGACTGATGGCCGGAACACTCGCCATCATCCGCTGGATCATCGTGTACCTGACCGGCCGCAAGGTCGCCGCGCAGAAGAAGAGCGACCAGGTCAGCGACAAGAATCCCCTGGGACGCGTGCTCGGGATCTATGAGGCGAACCGAACGACCGACGTCGAGACGCTGGAACTCAAGCTCGACGAGGCGATCATGAGAGAGTCCGCGAGCCTCGACAAGATGCTGTGGGTGGTCAAGGTGGTTTCGGTCGTGGCGCCGTTGATGGGACTGCTCGGCACCGTGACCGGTATGATCCGGACCTTCCAGGCGATCACGTTGTTCGGAACCGGCGACCCCAAGATGATGGCCAGCGGTATTTCCGAGGCCCTCGTCACGACCATGCTCGGGCTCTATTTCGCGATCCCGCTGGTGCTGCTGCACGCACTCGTTTCGAACACCAGCAAGGGCGTGGTCGAGATTCTCGAAGAGCAGGCCGCCGGTCTGATCGCCCAGCGAGCGGAGCAGCGCGATGTTTCTTGAGTTTGAACCGATCGCGGCGGTGCGCACGTTCGTAGAGCGCGGGGGCGATGTCTTGCTCCTAATCGCCGGCGTGACGTTCCTGATGTGGACCTTGATGCTCGAGCGTCTCTGGTACTTCAAGGTCATACAGCCGCGAGAGGCCAAGCGGGTGGAAGCGGCCTGGCGGTCGCGCACCGATCACGACTCGTGGTTCGCCGATCAGGTTCGGCGACTTCTGGTCTCGGAAGTGCGGAGCGAACTCAACCACTCGGTCGGCGCGATCAAGACCCTGGTCGCGCTGTGTCCGATGCTCGGCCTGCTCGGGACCGTGACCGGCATGATCGAGGTCTTCGACGTGATGGCGATTGCGGGAAGCGGAAATACCCGCGCCATGGCGTCCGGAGTTTCGAAGGCGACGATCCCGACGATGGCCGGCATGGTGGCCGCACTATCGGGAATGATCCTGAGCGTGCAGATCGAAAGATTTGCCAACAACGAGACGGCTCGCGTGGCGGATCATCTGACCCACGCACACGAGTAGAGGATTCGATATGCGTCGACAGCGGAAAGCGAGCGCCGAAGAGGCAGAGGTCGACCTCACGCCCATGTTGGACGTGGTGTTCATCATGCTCATCTTCTTCATCGTGACAGCTTCGTTCGTGAAAGAATCGGGCATGGACGTCAACCGCCCGGATGCCGCTACGGCGGTCGTGAAGCCGCGCGGCAATATCCTGGTTGCCATCACGCCGGGCGGTCAGATCTGGATCGACAAACGCCAGGTCGATGTCCGCTCCATTCGCGCGAATCTGGAGCGGCTCTACGCCGAAAACCCGCAGGGCGCCGTCGTGATCCAGGCAGATGAAGATTCGAAGAACGGTTTGCTCGTGGCTGTGATGGACGCGGCGAAACTGGCCGGCATCGAAAATGTCTCGATTGCCGCGGATGTCATCGACTGATGCCGCGCCATCTCACCGCAGGATTCTTCGCGATCATCGTGACGTTCGGCCTGTTCTATCTGATGCAGGCGCTGATCCTCGGTAAAGACACCACGCTCGATAAAGCGGGCGGGACCATGGTCGACTTCGTCCGGCTCAAGAAGGATTCCGAGCTCGAAACCAAGAAGCGGAAGATGCCGGAAAAGAAGGAGCCCGAGGAGCCGCCGCCGCCGCCCGATCTGAGCATGTCCAAGTCGAGCAAGCCCAGCCAGGAGATGGCCGAGATGGCGTTTGCGATCGACGTCGATGTCGATGTGGGCGGGACGAACGTAGCGATTGCAGCGGCCGACTCGGACGTCGTCCCGATCGTGCGCGTCAACCCCCAATATCCGTTGCGGGCTTCCGAGCGCGGCATCGAAGGATGGGTTGCGGTGGAGTTCACCATCAGCAAGCTGGGAACCGTCAAGAATCCACGCGTGATCGGTTCCCACCCCAGCTCGATTTTCGATCGCGCGGCCCTCAAGGCGATACGAAAGTGGAAATACAATCCGAAGATCGAGGACGGTGAGCCGGTCGAACGCCCTGGCGTAAAGGTCAAGCTCACATTCGATTTGAGCAATCAATAGAGTGGCTAGCAGAATGTTCTCGGGTCAAATCTCACGCATTCACCGAATTGGCATCTTCCTGCTGACGCTGGTCTTTACACTCGGTGTCGTTGGCAGTGCCGAGGCCGCCCGGAAGAAGAAGAAGGAAGACAAGGACGCCGGCAAGAACTTCACGGTGAGTGAACAGATGGGCAAGAAGCTGATGGCTGCCCATGAACTCCTGGAAGCCGACAACTACAAAGACGCTGCCGTCGCCCTGATGGAACTCGAAAAGAGAGCGTCGCGCCTGAACACCTACGAGCGAGCGCTCATCTATCAAATGCTCGGCATGTCGCAAGCGGGACAAGAGAAGTACAAGGAAGCTCTTGTCTACCTGGAAAAGTGTATTTCCGAGGAAGGCCTTCCGTACGGCCAAATCGTGAGTACTCGTTTTACGATTGCTCAGCTCTATATGGCGACCGAGGAATTCGCGAAGGCGGCCGCGACACTGGAGAAGTGGCTCAAGGAAGTCGAGACGCCAAACGCCGATGCCTATTATCTGCTCGCGGCTGCCTACTACCAGCTCGAACAGATCGACAAGGCGATCGGCCCCGCTGAAACCGCGATTGAGATCGCAAAAAAGCCGAAACCGCCGTGGCTACAATTGCTGGTCGGTCTGTACTACGAGACCAAGCAGTTCCCGAAGGCCGTCAAGCCTCTCGAAACGCTGATCATGATCGACCCCAAGAAGGGCTACTGGACCCAGCTCTCCTCGCTCTACGCACATCTGGAGCAGGAGGATAAGTCGCTGGCGGTCATGCAGCTCGCCTACGCCCAGGACTATCTCGTCAAGGACAACGATCTGCGCGCGCTCGCGCAGCTCTATCTCTATCACGCGCTGCCGTATCGGGCGGGATTGGTGCTCGAGAAGGCCAGAGAAGACGGATACATCAAGCAAGACGCCACGTACTGGGAGATGCTCGCGAACAGCTGGCTGCTCGCTCGCGAATTCGATCGCGCGCTGGAGCCACTGAAGACGGGCGCGGAGATCGCGGAGCATGGCAACCTCTACGCGAGATTGGGACAGCTCTATCTCGAGCGCGAGCAGTGGATAGAGGCTTCCGACGCCCTGCAGAGTGCGATCGATAAAGGCGGTCTCGGCGACGAAGGCACCACGCATCTGCTGTTGGCGATTACGTACTACCACCAGAAGAAGTACAGCAGTTCGACTCGCCATCTGAGAGCCGCGCAGAAGAGCAACAACGAGTCGATTCGCAACTCTGCAAGCCAGTGGATGCTGTTGGTCGAGCGCGACTCGCAGACCGAGTCAGAGGAGCCGCCCGAGCGAGCACAGCGAGACGAGCTGGAGCCGTCAGCTGACGAAGCACTGCTGGATGAGCCGACACCGCAGGCCGATCAAGTTTCGCAAACATCTCCACAGCAGTAGGCCCCCGGCCCGCGTGGGTCGGTTGTTTTTCGCGGGCCGTCGTCTACGTGCTCAGCCGCCTAGCATGCGGTTGAGGTCGCGTTTCATGACTCCGTTGACGATGACGGAGCGCATGATTTCGGAAGTGCCCTCCCAGATGCGATCCACCCGCACGTCGCGGTAGAGGCGCTCTGCCGCGTAGTCCGCACAATAGCCGCGGCCTCCGAAGATCTGCACGACGCGGTCTGCGACCCGACCCACCATCTCCGAGGCGTAGAGCTTGCACATCGACGCCTTGGTGTGTAGCTCCTTGGGGTCGGAGCGGCCGGCGTCCTCCTCCCAGGAAGTCGCGTAGACCATCAGGCGCGCGGCGTAGAGTTCCGTCGCGGAATCCGCGAGCATCCAACCGATCCCCTGGTGCTCGTGGAGCTTGCTGCCGAATGATTCGCGCTCCGCGCACCACACCTTGGCCTCTTCGAGCAACCGCTGCGCGGCGCCGAGACAGCGGGCCGCGATGTGCAGGCGCTCCTCGCGGAACCAGCTCTTGCTGATGTTGTTGGCCTCACCGAGGCCGCCGAGCATCTGCTTCTCGCCCACTTCACAATTCTCGAACGCCATCTCGGGGTGGCGGTCTTCCTGTCGGTGCATGAAACGCGGCGTGCGCACGGTGCGCATGCCGGGTGTTCCGTGGTCGACGAAGAAGAGCGTCTCTTCGCCAGGGCCCGTGATCGTGTGCACCAGGACCGCGAGCCCCTCGTGGCCACCACTCACGAACCACTTGTTGCCGTTGATCACCCAGCGGTCGCCCTTCTTCACCGCAGTGGTCTGGAGATTGGTGGTGTCGGAGCCGGCATCGGGCTCGGTTACCGCATAGGCCACCGTCCATTCCCCGCGCATCGCGGGCTCCAGGTATTTCTTTCGCTGCGCTTCGTTTCCGCGCATCAGGGCGTTGTACGGACCGCCCACGTGGGCCCATAGACCGTTCGTCGCGCGGCCGGCCTGTTCCTGGACGAGGGTCTGCTCGATCACGGACGAGCCGAGGCCGCCCAGCTCCACGGGCACGTTCATCGGCCAGAGTCCGTAATCGAGCGCCTTCTGCTGGATTTGTACGCGGATTTCGTTCGGGAGCGCCTCCGTCGTGTCGACGGTCATCTCGTGGGGGATCAGTTCCTGCTCGACGAAGTGGCGCGCTCGCTGCTGCAGTTCCTTGAGTTCAGGGGTCAATTCGAATTCCAACTTCGTTTCTCCTCGAATGGCGATGTCGTTTCGGCTCCAAATGCGTGGTGCAAACGAGCCCCGTCAGCTGGATCGGAGCCATCGGAGCTTCTGGAACGGGGCGGTCTGCGTCTCCAGGAACCCAGAGCGGGCGTGAGCGTATCGAACGGAAGGGGCCCCACGCTCGAAAACCCGTTTCGCGCGCGGATCTTGCTGTTCAATTCGCTCGCAGTTCGCGGGCCGACGAGGACTTCTCGAGCGCGTTTGGCTCGTAAGTCCCTAATAAATTGGCGGTTTCTCCGTTTCTCAAAAAATTGAACAGATCACCAATATTAGTGAATCATTCAATAATCCGCTACGGTCTCGGGATCGTGCAGTGTCATTCGGAGATTTGAGATGGCCTCGGCGGATCGGTCCCACTCCCTGCAAGCAGCCCCCGAGGCTCCTGAGCCCCGAGATGCGCGTCGCCGTCGCGAGTTGATCGAGGCCACGATCGCTTCGATCGCCCGAAACGGGCTGTCTGGCACGACGATCGCGAAGGTCGCCGAAATCGCGAATCTTTCCGCGGGCATCGTGAGCTTCTATTTCCGCACCAAAGAAGCCCTGCTGCTCGCAACGCTCGAACACCTCGACCGGGAATTCGAAGACCGCCGCCTCGAGGTTCTAGACCGGGCGGGGGAGGATCCGATCCGCCAGCTCGAGGCGATCATCGACGTCAACCTGGATCCCGCGCTCTGTGACGCCACACGCGTTGCGGTCTGGGTTGCGTTCTGGGGAGAGTCACAGGCGCGCGAGTCCTACCAGAAGGTCTGCGGTGCGCGCGACGTCTCCGAAGAGGAGCAGCTCGTGGCGCTGTTCGAGCAGATCGCCGCCCGCGGCGATGGCGCTCACATCGACCCGCGTGCGCTCGGGCTCGCGTTCTATCACCTGGTTTCATCGCTTCCGGAGGCCGCGCTCGACCAGGGCCGAGCGTTCGATTACGAACAGGCGAAGCAGACCTGTCGAAACTTCCTCGCGAGTGTCTTTCCCGCCGAGTTTTCGAGCGATGCCGCCCTCCGCATCGACTCACCCGCCCCAGCCGGCGCTGTGGGTACCGCTTCGGCGCCTTTGCGCGAGACGCTTCCCGCCTGGGTCTACAGGAATCCCGAATTCTACGAACTCGAACGCGAGCGCATCTTCAAGCGCAGTTGGCTGATGGTCGGTCACGTGAGCCAGGTGCCGAATCCCGGCGATTACATGACGCTCGATGCAATCGGCGAGCGCGCGCTCGTCATGCGCGGCAAGGATGGTGTCTTGCGCGCGTTCCACAACGTTTGCCGGCATCGCGCATCTCGGGTCGTGCTCGGCGCCGCGGGAAACTGCGCGGGCGCCATCGTCTGTCCCTACCACGGCTGGAACTACGACCTCGACGGAAAGCTGCGCGCAGTTCCAGCGGAGAAGACGTTTTCGAATCTCGACAAAGATCGAATGGGATTGCTGGAGCTCGAACTCGAGCAGTGGCTGGGAATCGTATTCGTGCGGTTTTCGGGTTCTGGTCCGAGTGTCGAATCCATGATGCAGGAATACGACGACGAAATCCGGCATTACCGGATCGAAGAGATGAAGCCCTGGGGCCAGCCGGTCTCGCTGGTCGAGAATTTCAACTGGAAGCTCTTCTGCGAAAACGATGCGGAGGGCTACCACGTTCCAAAAGGACACCCGGGTTTACAGCGCCTGTTTGGAACCACGTATGTCGACTGTGAGACGAGCGCACCCGCCTCTCGTTCGTACGCGACGCTGCAAACACGACCATCCAGCAACTGGACGGAGCGTTCCTACCAGAATCTTCTACCCGAGGTTGCGCACCTTCCAGAGGGGCTCCGGCGAGCTTGGGTGTATTACGGTTTCAACCCGACCTTCTCGATGCAGCTGACTCCCGCTCTGGTGGACTGTTACCAGGTCCTCCCCCTCGGCCCGGACCGCTGCCGGATCGACGGGTTCTCACTCGCAATTGACGATGACCGGCCACAAATGCATGCCGCGCGCTATCTCAATCAGCGACTCACGAATCAGGTCGTCAAGGAAGACATCGACTTCTGTTACTGGACGGACGGTGGACTTCGCACCAGCGGTTATCCCGGAGGCGTGCTGTCGGAATTGGAATTTGGGGTGCGAGCCTTCCAGGATTGGATCCGAGAACTCCTACCCGTCGCAGACCGGCTGGAAGCGCCTCCGGAGGGAACGGTTTCTGCGCTGAACGATGGAATGAAGAGCGGGTACTAATCAGAAGTCCGCCGGAAGGTCTGGACCGACCCGTCCACCATCCGACGCCGATCAACCTCGAGGATTTGATTGCGAGTCGACAAGATGACCGTTGAGATCAATTCCGCGCGACTGTGGAATGACATCATCGAGAGTGGAAAGATCGGGGGCACCGATAAGGGCGGATTGTGTCGCCTCGCGTTGAGCGACGAAGATCGTCGGGTGCGCGAGTGGTTCGTCGAGGTCTGCCGCACCGAGGGTTGTGAGGTTCGCTTCGACGAGCTGGGGAACCTGTTCGCCCGCCGACCGGGTCGGCGCTCTGACCTGCACCCGATCGCGATCGGAAGTCATCTCGACTCGCAACCGACTGGGGGCAGGTTCGATGGCGTGCTGGGCGTACTCGCCGGGCTCGAGGTGGTTCGCACGCTCAACGAACACGGAATCCAGACCGAGCACCCCGTCGAAATCATCGATTGGACCAACGAAGAAGGCGCGCGATTCGCGCCGGCCATGCAGGGGTCGGGCGTGTTCGCGGGCGCACTCGAAAAAGAAACGATCTTTTCCTGTCGGGATCGAGAGGGCCGGGTATTTGCTGAGGAACTCGACCGGATTGGATTCCGAGGCGATGACATTTGCGGCGACCATCCGCTCGACGCGTACTTCGAGCTCCACATCGAGCAGGGGCCGATTCTCGAGGCGGAGAAGAAAGTGATTGGAGTCGTCGGCGGCGTGCAAGGGATGCGCTGGTACGACCTTACGCTGGAAGGCAGCGCGAGCCACGCGGGTACGACGCCGATGAAGCTGCGCCGCGACGCGGCGGTGGCGGCTGCCGAAATCATCGTCGCCGTGAATCGCCTCGCTGGAGAAATCGGCCAAGGGGCTCTGGCTACGACGGGCGTGATCGATGCGTACCCAAATTCGCGCAACGTCGTGCCGAGCCGCGTGTTCATGACGGTCGATCTGCGCCACACCGAGGTCGAGGTGCTCGACCGGATGGAGGAGTCGTTGAAGGAGGCCGTCGCCACGATCTGTTCGAAACGCCAGATCTCAGAGAAACTCGATCGACTCTGGGATTCTCCGCCTGTGAAATTCGACGTCGAATGTGTCGACGCGGTCCGGGAGGCGGCGAAAAAGGGCGAGCATCCACTGCGAGAAATCGTATCGGGGGCAGGCCACGACGCCGTCTACGTTTCGCGGGTCGCTCCGACGGCGATGATCTTCATCCCGTGCAAGGATGGGATCAGCCACAACGAAATCGAAAGCGCGACACCCGAACACGTGGGAGCCGGCGCATCGGTCCTGCTGGAAACTGTTCTTTTGCGCGACCGTCGGCGGAGCTGAATACGTGCAAAAAAAATTTTTGAAAAGCAATCAGATCAGTGAAAAAAACCGTTTTATGGATAACTCGTTCAAATCACCCCTGAAAGGAAGAAAACCATGTCCCGTCGAACACTGAAAAAATCCAACCAGCAGTTCAAGCGCGCGTTGAAGAGCATGCCGCTCGGTGTCGCGTCCAACTTCCGCTATTGGGGCGAGGAAAAGACGCTCTACGTCAAGAAGGGAAAGGGTGGGCGATTCTGGGACATCGATGACAACGAGTACATCGACTATCGGATGGGCTATGGCCCCGCAATCCTCGGCTACGCCGATGACCGTGTCGATGCTGCTGCGCGCGAGGGCATGGAAGTCGGTGGTGTATTCGCGCTGGCTACCGAGTTGGAGGCTGTCGTCGCGGAGCGCATCCGGAAGATGGTGCCCGCGGCCGAATTGGTTCGTTTCTCGATTTCGGGCACCGAGGCGGTGATTGCGGCGCTGCGGTTGGCCCGCGGTTATACGGGAAAAGACTCCTACATCATCGTCGAAGGAGGCTATCACGGCCTTCACGATGCGACGCTATGGAATGCTGCAGTCGAGAAGATGGGTCCCGGAGATCTGGCGCCTCCCCTCGAGCCGTATAGCGAAGGCGTCCCGGAGCTCGTCAAGGAAATGGTCCACTGCGTTCCGCTGAACGACGCCAACTTTCTGGAAGATGTGCTCAAGAAGCACAGTGACCGGATCGGCGCGTTCCTGATCGAGCCGATCATGGGCAACTGCTGTGGGATCCCCGCCCAGGCCGAATATGTCAAGGCCGCCCGGGAGCTCTGCGATCGCCATGACGTCGTGATGATCATCGACGAGGTGAAGACGGGATTCCGGGTCGCTCGCGGAGGCGTCCAGGAGCTGATGAACGTGCAAGCGGACATTTGTACGTTCGCGAAAGCGCTCGCCAACGGTTATCCGATCTCGGTCGTCGCGGGTCGCGAAGAAGTCATGCGCAAGATCGGCGACGGCGTCGCACACGGCGGAACCTATACCGCCCATTCGGTTTCGATCGCGGCTGCGAACAAGACGTTGGAGATTCTCGACGAAACCGATGCGTTGAAGACGATCGAGACATACGGCAAGAACATGCAGGAGGGAATGTCGAAGATCCTCGACGCGCGCGGCGTCCCGCACAATTTCGTCGGGCACCCGTCCATGGGAGGGCTGTTCTTTGCCGAAGACGCGCCGACGAACTACCGCGATTGGGTGGGTAGCGACAGCACGCTCTACAACGCGATGGCGCAGCATCTACACGATCTGGGAATCCTCTGCGAGCCGGATTCGCGTGAGCCCTGGTTCATCTGTGAATCCCACAGCGACGGGTGCCTGGACGAGACGGTCGAAAAATTCGAGATCGCACTCGATACCACGCTGAAGCAGCTCGGTCGGAGTTAGACGCAAACGGGTCTGATTGCGCGCGGTGCCGCGGACGACAGGCCATCGTGCTCAGTGAACCATTCCGCGCGTTGGCCTGTCGCCCACGGCACCGCGGGTTCCCGATTTGCGTAGGAATCTCCTCGAACCAGGAGGGGCTTCCTACGTATTGGTGTAAGCGCCCGCGAGGAGTGGGAGACGCGAGAGCAGCGCGCGGAATGGTTCACTGAGCACGGTGCTCTCGCGTCTCCCACTCCGTACGCTCCGCTCAGCGATCACCCGGATCACCGTTCGATACCGAGGGGGCGAAAGTCGCTAACTCGCTTCCCTCGGAATGATCAGCGCGTCGACGACGACGGCGCGATCGGGTAGGGCGACCAGCGGGTTGACGTCGATCTCGGAGATCGATTCGCCGAGATCTTCGGCGAGGGCCGAGAGGCCCATCACGGCGTCGACGATGGCATCGATGTCGGCGGGCGCCTTGCCGCGCGCGCCCTTCAACAGTGCGGCCCCGCGCAGACGCAGCAAGACCTTGCGGACGGCATCCGGTGTGGTCGGAACCGTCAGCATCGAGACGTCTTTGAGCACTTCGACGAAGATTCCGCCCGTCCCGAGCGTGAGCATCGGACCGAACTGGGGATCGTTGACGACGCCGAGGATCAACTCGGT
>JAHEEJ010000095.1 GCA_024640705.1 Deltaproteobacteria bacterium | reverse complement strand
TGCAGCGTTGCGACGCCCGGCAGCTTCGTCAGTCGATCCTTGATCCGCGTTTCGACCAGCGTCGTCAACTCGATCTGATCGAGGCCGCCACCGCTCAGGTTCATCCAGATCAGTCCACCGCCGCTCGAGTCCGACTTCGCAACGATCGGAGCCTTGACCTCGTCGGGCAGCCTGCGGCGGGCGCGCGAGACCCGGTCGCGCACGTCGGACGCGGCCACGTCGAGGTCGCGCGTGAGTTCGAATTCCAGGCCGATGATCGAGGTTTCCTCGCGACTCACCGAGGTGACGTGGCGGATCCCCGGGATGCTCATCAGTTCGTCTTCGATCACCTGGGTGACCGAGGTCTCCATCACCTCGGGCGCAGCGCCGGGCAAAATGGTGAGCACGGAGACGACCGGGTTGTCGACGTCCGGAAGTTCGCGGTAGGGAAGCCGTCCGAGCGCAATGATCCCGAACACGAGGATCACGAGCGACATCACGATCGAAAGCACCGGGCGATCGATGCAGATCTGGGACAGTCGCATCAGGGCGTTCCGGAGACGGCGGGGACCGCATCGGGCGATTGAACATTGCTGCCTTCGAAAACCTTGTGGGTGCCGCTGGTCACGATCCGATCGCCCGTGGCGAGCCCGGCGACGATCACGACCTGACCATCGCGACGCGTACCCAGTTCGACTGCGGCGCGCTCGGCGACGTTTTCGGGATTGATCCGCCAGACGTAGGAGCCCGTCGCATCACTGGCGACCGCAGACTCCGGAATGACCACAGCGTGCTCGGTCCGCTCGACTTCGAGTTCGACGCGCGCAAACATGCCGGGGCGCAGCCGACCGTCCGTATTCGGCACCCAGGCCTTCAGCGCGAGGCGGCGACTGGCCTTGTCGAGCGCGGGCGAGACGAAATAGACCACGCCCTTGAATTCTTCATCGGGGTAAGCAGCCACCCGGGTGATCACCTCGAGGCCGGGCTCGGCCAACGCGATCGCATTTTCGGGCAGCGAAAACTGCAGCTGCAGCCGGTTGACGGCGTCGATCTGGACGAGTGCGACGTCCGAGTCGACCCAGTCTCCGGGCGACACCGAACGCGCACCCAGCGCACCGTCGAATGGAGCCAACACGCGCGTCCGCTCGAGGTTCACGCGCGCGAGGTCGACCACCGCCTCCGCGGCGGCCACGCGGGCCCGCGCCTGGGTCAGCTCGGAGGCCGCCGAAACCTTGACCTTCGAAAGTTTCTCGGTGCGTTCGAAAACATCGGCAGCGAGCAAGCGATTCGCTTCGGCTTCGCGCAGCGCTGCGCGTTGTTCGTCCGAGCGAAGCACGAAGAGCACGTCACCCGCCGAGACCCGCTGGCCCTCCTGGAACTCGATCGACTCGAGGATCCCCGACACCTCGGGCCGAATCACCACGGACTCGGCGGCCGCGAGTTGGCCGACGGCCTGGACGCGCTCCGAGAACAGACGAGACTCGACGCGAGCGATCTCGACGATGCTCGGAGGGGCTGCTTGCACGGCTTCGAGCGCGTCCGAGTTGCAACCCGCCACCGCCAGAGCAGACAGCACCCAAAATGCACAAAACCGCGGTTTGGCGGCGCATCCGAACATCCTGGAAGCGTATCACGGGTCGGCACCGAGCGGGTATCGCGCCCGGCATTCGCGGCCGGGGCCCGAAGCGCTCCGGTTATACTGCCCGCGAACCTTTTGAATGGGCAACCGATGAATCCCAGCCTGGCCTTCTGGACCGCGGCCCTGGTCAATCTGCTCGCGATCGCCGTTCTGACGGCGATTGGGATTCGAAGCATTCGGCGCGGCCAGCTATCCAAGCACCGCCGCTGCATGAAGACCGCGGCGGCGCTCGTCAGCGGCTTCCTGGGCGCCTATCCACTGAAGCTGCTCTGGTTGGGCCGCGAGCCGCTCTCCGAATGGAGCGGACACGCCATCCTGGTCCTGCGAATCCACGAAGTTTGTGTATTCACGCTGAGCGTCGCAGGGCTGACCGCGCTGGTGCTCAGCCGCAAGATGCAGCGCAACCGCAATCGGCTGACCCACCTTCCCGATGCCCCACTGGCTTCGAGCCGCGTGCTCCAGAGTCACCGGATCGCGGGCTGGACGGCTGCGATCGGCACTGGGCTGGCTTTTCTGACAGCGGCTATCGTGCTGCTCGGTATGTACGAGCGCGCCGCCGGTTCCTGATCGGCGCGCTCGGAGGCGGACCCATTGCAGACCTACGACTTCGCGGTGATCGGCGCGGGCATTGCCGGCGCTTCGGTCGCCTACGAGCTGCAATCGCGCGGGCGAACGCTACTGCTGGAGCGCGAACCCCTTCCGGGCCAACACACCACCGGGCGCTCGGCCGCGTTCAGTGTCGAGAGCTACGGCAATCTCGTCGTTCGCTTGTTGACGCGCGCCGGGCGTTCATTCCTGGCCGATCCGCCGGAAGGTTTCGCTCCGGTCTCGCTCGCGCAGCGCTGTCCGATGCTCTGGATCGCGCGACCCGAACTGGCGCAACAGCTCGCAGAACGCGCACAGTGCATCGTCACCGCCGGGACCGAACTGGTGGAAGTGAGCGCCGCCGAAGCCCGTTCGATGTGTCCGGTGCTGCGCGAGGAACAGATCGCGATGGGCCTGGTGGAGGAGCAGGCCCTTCACATCGACGTCGCTGCGCTGCTCGACGGGTATCTGGCCGGTTTCCGCGCGCGCGGAGGCGAACTTGCCACACGCGCTGCGGTGACAGGCCTGCGTTCGACCCGCGGCAGCTGGGAAATTCACGCTGGCGCCGCCCGCCATCACGCTGGCGTGATCGTGAATGCAGCGGGTGCCTGGGCGGACGAGATCGGAATCCTGGCCGGTGCTCGACCCGTCGGACTCGTTCCGCTTCGGAGAACCGCGATCACCTTCGACCCTCCTGACGGCGTCGATATCGCGCAGTGGCCGTGCGTGATCGATGCGGGCGAAACCTTCTACCTGAAGCCCGAAGGTGCGCAGCTGCTCGCGTCGCCCTGTGATGAGACCCCCTTCGCTCCCTGCGACGTCACGGCAGACGAGTTCGACGTCGCCGTGGCGGCCGATCGCGTGATGCGCGCAACGACATTGGAGATTCGACACATCCGACACCGCTGGGCGGGCCTGCGCAGCTTCGTCGCGGACCGGGTGCCGGTCATCGGCATGGATCCCGAAGTTACCGGCCTCTTTTGGCTGGCGGGCCAGGGGGGCCATGGGATCATGACGGCTCCGTCCGTGGCGCGCGCCGCGACCTCGCTGATCGTCGACGGCGCGCTTCCCACCGACCTGAAGGCCCTGGGCATCACACCCGAGATGCTCGCAGCCTCGCGGCCCACGCTGCGCTCCGAAGCCTCGACCCGCTGACCACCCACCATGCTCGTTCGAGCCACCCACGCGGTATGCTGCCCGCATGCCTAGATCCCACCGCACCCGATTCATCGCTCACGCCATCTGCGCCGGCTTCGCGTGGTTCTCGCTCAGCGCCTGCGCGACGGCTCCGCAACCCGCGGCACAAATCGCCGCCATCGAAGAGAGTCAGCGCCCCGAACGCGTCGTCCTGATCACGATCGACACGCTGCGCGCGGACTACGTGGGAAGCTATGGCGCGAAATCGGCGCGCACCCCCACCCTCGATCGATTGGCGGCGAGCGGAGTCCGCTTTGCGACCGCCATTTCACCCACGCCGATGACGATGCCCTCGCACGCCTCGATCATGACCGGACTCGACCCGACACGACACGGCGTTCACAGCAACGCGAAGTTTCGCCTCGACGATGGAATCCCGACACTCGCCGAGCAATTCCAGGCGCACGGTTTCGCGACGGCGGCTTTCATCTCGTCCGTCGTGCTCGACCGCCGCTACGGGTTGGCCCGCGGCTTCGATACCTACGACGACCGCATGGGATTTCGCCGCAACATCGAAGGCGCGACGGGTGGTTACGCAGAGCGAAGCGCCGATGAGGTCGTCGATGCGACCCTTCGATGGCTGGATTCTGCGCCGAGCCGCTTCTTCCTGTGGGTCCACTTCTATGATCCCCACGGAAGTTACGATCCTCCGAAGGGCTTTCGTCCCAGGCAAGCCGCCCCGACGGGGAGCCCGGAAGAAATCGGCACCCTCGAATACGCGAAGCAGGTCTTTCCTCCGCTGTACGCGGGTGAAATCTACTTCGCGGATACCGAACTCGGCCGGCTCCTTCGCGTGCTGAACCGGAAGTTCTCGGATGACCGGACGCTGCTCGTCGTCACCAGCGACCACGGCGAGAGCCTGGGCGAACACAACGAACTCACCCACACCCTCACCGTCTACGACGCCACCCAGAAGGTTCCGCTCCTGATCAAAGGTCCGGCGGTACCGCGCGGTCGGGTCGTCGACTCGCAGGTCCGACTGGTCGACGTAACACCGACCATCCTGAGCCTCTCGGGACTCCCCGCGATCGATCGGACGACGGGCCAGGACCTGAGACCGTGGATTTCGGGAGAACGCGAGGATGGACTCGACGCCTACGTCGAAACCCTCGAAACCCATCTCGCCTACGGCTGGAGCCCGGTGCTCGGGCTGCGGACGGGTGAGTACAAATACCTGCGGACCGTTCGACCGGAACTCTACGCGCTCGATGCGGATCCAAACGAACTGAACGATCTGGCCGCGAGCCAACCCGCGAGATTGAAACAACTCGATACGGCGCTGGAGGCACACCTCGGTGACGCGTTGCCCGTCGTGCCCAACGCCGTCGCGCCGCCCGAAGAGATCGCGCTGCTCGAAAGCCTGGGCTACGTGGTTCGCAGTTCGGATGCTGACGAACACCCACTCGGGTGGACCGGCGGGGACGATCCAAAAGACGTGCTCGGCACCTTCATCAAGATTCTCGAAGCGCGCTCCAAACTGACTGCGGGCGATCTCGACGGCGCCCGCGCAGTCCTCGATTCCGAGCCCGAAGCGGGCGGTTGGATTGCCCACGCCCGAGCCGAAATCCAACTCGAACTCGGCGACGCCGTGCAGGCCGAGCGACTCGCTCGCGAAGTCATCGCCGCCCAACCCCACCACGCCGAGGGTTATCTGGTCCTCGGCGCGGCGCTCGAGCTGCAGGGGCGCATCCAGGATGCCGTCGCAGCCTACGAAGAAGCCGCTCGGATCAACCCGAACGAGACCGCCTCGCTGGTCGCGCTCGCACAGATCTCGGAAGCCGCGGGTGAGCTGGACGCCGCAGAGCGCTACTACCGAGCGGCGCTCGACTCGAATGCGCCGAGCGCCGACGCAGCCCTGAGATTGGCCGCGCTCGATTACGATCGCGGGCGTGTCGAGGATGCCCGCGCCACGCTCGCACAGATCGGATTGCTCGATGCGGCTGGACCCGATGCGCTGATCCGCCTCAGTCGAGCCGAGGCCAAAGCCGGCTATCGCAACGATGCGCTCAACCGCCTCGCACGCGCTCGCAAGCGCAAGACAAACGACGCGCTCGACGCCGTCTACGCAGAACTCGGCGGACGGAGCGACCGCTGAAGACGGAACGGCTCGAACGTCGCCGGCGGAGAGGAGAACGCACATGCTCGCCGAAGTCACCGCTCTGTTGCTGGCGGGATTCCTGTTCTGGGGACTGCTCGAGTATGTGATTCACGGTCTGCTGGCCCACCGCTGGAAGACTTTCGTTTCGCCGCTGCACCGCAACCACCACAGCAACCCGCGCAACGTCTTCACGACTCCGATCGCAGTCCTGCCGATCACGCTGCTGTTGTTCGGCGCGACGACGCTCCTAGCGGGTCCACTTCAAGCGGGTTGCTTCGTCGTGGGAGTGCTCGCCGGTTTCTCCCGCTACGAATGGATGCACTGGCGTTTCCACTTCCGCGAGCCCCGCAGCGATCGAGAACGCCTGCTCCGCAGCCACCACCTCGCACACCACTTCTGCAATCCGCGGATCTACCACGGGGTTTCGACGCGCTTGTGGGATCGGGTCTTCGGCACCCTTCCGGCGGGTTGGGAACGCGATTATGCGCGGGTCGCGGACCGCGCTCCGCTCACGGGCCCGAGCAACTTCGTCGAAATCTGGAACCCCAGGACGAGCTTCGGGCATCTACGACGCGCGCTGAATCAACGGCAGTAGTCGGTTCTGAATGGCTTCGCGCAGGCGCCTGCGCGCGCGTGTCGCTCGATCAGGTATCTCTTCCCTGGAGCAACATCTTCTGTCCGTCGGGAAAGTACACCTGGACCTTCGACGGACTCATGACGCGTTCGATGATGCCCGTCCCGAACGATTGATGATCGATGCGATCGCCGACCGCGTAGATTTCACTCGTCTGGTAGGGGCGGATCGGTCGGGTCAGATCGGGTTCGACGCTGGGACCCGTGGGTTCGGGCGGGCTGGTTTTTCGGGATGCGCGCTTGGCGGGTTTCATTTGCTTCTCGGCATCGGTCAGGCGGTGACGGTGCTGGGAACCACACTGCTTGCACTCGACCTTCCCGATACGCCCGTTGGTGATCGCGACGATCACGTGCGCACCGTCGCCGCATTTTCCGCATTTGTTGTCGATGTCTGCGCCGACTTCCCTTGTCGCTACCATTCGAGTGATCCCCACGAGAGTAGACGCTCGCTCGCCCCGAGCGTTTCAATTGATTGCGAATAGCGTATCGCTCCCGGAAACCCGAAGCCACTCGATTGCCGCCAGGGCTTCACGCAGAGCCATTCTCGACGGGCAAAACGCCGAAGCGCACGCTGCGGAACCGCCCCGGGGGGCCGTCCAATTCAAATTTACGGAATCGGTCGATCAAATCAGCGAGAATTGCGTTGACATGGAGTGTTTTGGGGGCGGAAATCCAGCCGCAACGCGGCGACGTCATTCGCGTTAGACTCGCCCGTCAAATCCACGGAGTTGATCCGATGCGCGCCGCAACATCCCTCACTGCCACCTTCGCGACCGGAATCATCGCGTTCTGGCTGCCGGCCTGTGCCGGAAAATCGGAAAACGAGCCCACGATTCTCGAAGGCATGGGGGCGACTGCGGACGGTGGGCAGGCCCGCTATACAGATCCGCAATCCGCAGCTTTCGACACCGAAGGCCCGACCTACCTGCCGTATCGCGGCCCTGACTCGGGTGGCATCGCGTATCGCCTCACACTCGAAATGGAGGGCCAGCGATCGGCCCTCGCGTCATCCGAAAGAAAACAGCAGCCAGCCGTGCGCGAAACACAAACGCTGGAAGCGGACTTCAGGAAGCTTCCGGTCGAGGGCGCGGATTCGGGTGACGACGTGTTCCTGGTCGGCCTCGACGCGCTTCGCTACACACAAAAGCAGCAAAGCCCCCCGCTCGAGCGCGACATCGAGATTGCCGACGACCGAGTGCGAATCCGGGTCAACGGTGAGATATCGATCGACAATCGGGGAAATCGCGTCACCGGAACGTTCGCGCCGCGCATCTTCCTGGGCCGCATATTTGGCGTCATCACCCACGATCCGAGCGGCAATCCGATCAATTTGTCGAGTCGCGGGGCTCCGGCCGCACGTCAATTGATGAACGAATTCCCGACCCTTGCAGCCATCGCGTACACGATGATCACCCTCCCAGAAGAGCCGGTCTCGGCGGGCTCCAGTTGGTCCGGCGTTCGCATTCCACCCAGCCGTTCCGGCGAACTGGGATTGGGCTTGACGGTCGATTACACGTTGACTGGCTTCGAAATCTTCGAGGGCGTCCCCTGCGCGCTGATCCTGCTATCTGCACGCGTCGACGAAAAAGCGATCACGAGCGTCACGGGGCACCCGTTCGATCAGGTTCAGGCGACGCTCAGCGGAACGGCCTGGGTCCAACTGGATAATTCACTCGTTCACCGGGTCGTCCTGAACGACCAGATCAGAGCCAGCTGGACGGATTCGCCCAATTCCGTGATGTCCACGCGGCGCCGAATCGAGCACGCGACCAAATTGGTGTTGGCGCTACGCGATCCCAACAAGAATCCCAAACGCTGGTCGGACGGAACACCGCAATTCGAATCGCACTGAACGGGAGCGACTCAGGCTCCGTTCGTTTTGCCGCGCATGATCTCCCGCGACAGCTCTCCTTCGCTTGCGGCGACGATGCAACTAACCGATGCATCGCCAGTCACATTGACGGCGGTACGCACCATGTCGAGCAATCGGTCGACGCCCAGGACCAGCGCGATTCCCTCGACCGGGAGATTCACCTGACGCAGAACCATCGCGAGCATGACGAGCCCCACACCTGGAACGCCAGCCGTTCCAATCGATGCGAGCGTGGCCGTGACGACGACCATCAGGTAATCGATCGGCAGAAGATCGATCCCATAGGCCTGGGCGATAAAACCGGTCGCAACGCCCTGCATGATCGCCGTTCCGTCCATGTTGACGGTCGCTCCGAGCGGAATCGTAAAGGAGGCGATCGAATTATTGACGCCCAGTTTGTGTTCGACGGTCTCGAGCGTGATGGGGAGCGTCGCATTACTGCTGGCCGTGCTGAACGCCAATGCGATCGGATCTCGCATCTTGCGGAAAAACACAATCGGATTGACGCCCGCGAGTGTTTTCAGGAGGCTCGAGTAGGTAACCAGGGCGTGCAGGACCAGAACCACGAGAACCAGGACGAAATACTGGAGCAGCGGCAACATCGCCCCGAACCCCTGAAGCGCGAAGACCTTCGCGATCAGACAGAACACACCGTAAGGCGCCACGCCCATCAACAGCATCACGAGTCGCATGATCACGGAGTTCAGATCGTCAAAGAATTTCAACAGGCGCTTGCCCGGCTCTCCCGACAGCGTCAGCGCGATACCGAAGAGCCCGGCGAAGACGATGATCTGCAACATGTTGCCATCGGCCATGGCCTGGATCGGATTCGTGGGAAACAGATCGATGATCACCTGCGCGAGCGGCGGAGCCTCCTGCGCTTCGAAGGAAGCGTCGGAAATGAGTTCGAAGCCGGCACCGGGCTGAACGATCGTCGCGGCGATCAGTGCCAGCGAAACCGCAATCGCGGTCGTGATCAGGTAGAGCCCCAGCGTTTTCACGCCCACGCGACCGAGCCTCGTGACATCGTCCAGCGCGGCGGTTCCACAGACCAGGGAAACGAACACCAGCGGAACGACCAGCAGCATCAGGCTGGCCAGGAAGATCGCGCCACCCACGTGGAGCAACCCATTCACCAGGACGCTTTCGACCCAGCCGGAGACTCCGACCCAGTTGAGCAGCAGGCCGACGGCGAGTCCCGCGCCCATACCGAGCACGATCTTGAACGTCAGGCTGAGGCGCCCGCTCCGATCGGTCTGCATCCAATCCCCCGCAATCGAGTGACGGGAGCATACCCCGGCAGGAGAGCGGCGCAGGAGCCTGGAAAGCGTTACCCCCTAATAGATGAAACTCCTGGCCGCCGACTTCACCGAGAGCCTGCGCCGCGGAGAGCCGCGGATCGAAGCGCTCCGAACGGTGGGCGACCCCGATCCCGGCGCAGCGGCGGCAGCTTTCTCGCTGGCCCTGAAAGAGCCCGGACTCTCCCCGCACGCGGAGAGCTGGGTGCCGACACTCTTGCGCTCCGCGCGACCCGGGCGCGGAGCGGAGCGCTTGCTCGCAATCGCCCGCGCGCGCCGCGCGGCGACCGGAGTGTTCGATCCGCGCCGTGCGCCGTCACTGCCGCTCGTTCTCGGGTCGAGCGACTTTCTCGCGCGGCTGTTGGTGAGGCATCCGGATTGGGTCGAAGAACTCGAGGCCCCACTGTCGGAACCGATCCGGATCGTGCCGATTGCCCCGGATTGGGACGCCATCCGCGCTGCCAAATACCGCGGCCTGCTGCGCATCGCGGCGGGCGACCTCACGAATCGGCCGTTCCGGGAGAGCCTTCGCGCACTTTCTGATCTCGCGGACGCCTGCCTCATCTCGGCGCTGCAATGCACCGCTCGCGAACTCGGCGCAGCCGATCCGCCCATGCTCCTCGCGCTCGGCAAACTCGGCGGGAAGGAACTCAACTTCTCTTCCGACGTGGATCTTCTCTTCCTCTACGATGCATCGACCCAGGGCGACAACCTCGAGCGAAATCAGCGCGCGGCAAACTTCATCCGTCACTTCAAGAAACAGATGGAACTACCCACAGAAGAAGGATTCATCTACCGAGTGGATCTCGACCTACGACCGGAGGGGGTCGCCGGCGCACTCGCCAACTCGGTCACTGCAGCGATCGATTACTACGAGCGCTTCGGCGCCGAGTGGGAACGGCAGATGTTGATCCGCCTGCGCGCAGTCGCTGGCCCTCCGGCGTTGGCGAATGCATTCTGCGAGGGGATTCGGCCGTTCGTCTACCGGCGCAGCATCGACCCGGCGGTGCTTCGCGCCGTGCGAGACATGAAGCATCGGATCGAAAGAGAAAGGCGCGAGGCGCGCCGCGATCTCGAAGTCGATCTCAAGGAGGGCCCAGGCGGAATTCGCGACGTCGAATTCCTCGTGCAGGCCTTACAGCTATTCCTGGGGGGGCGCACGCCCGAGATTTGCACGGGCAATACGCTGGACGGGTTGGAAGCCCTGGAGCGATTCGAAATGCTTCCCGAAGAAACTGCGACCGAGCTCACGACTGCCTACCACTGGCTTCGTCGGGCCGAACACGCTCAACAACTCGTCGAAGAGCAGCAGACGTCGAAGTTTCCGCGTCGCCCCAGCGCCCAGCTGGGACTCGCGCGCCGCATGGGATACGACGAGGCCTCTGGAGACGACGCGCGAACGCATTTGATCGACGATTGGAATCGCTACCGCGCGGCCGTGCGCAGCCATTTCGATGCCCTGATCTTGAGCGCTGACCTATGAGTGCGCTGAAAGATCGGCTCATCGATGCGATCCGCGGTAGCGCCCTCGAATCGCGCTTCGAAACCTCCGCGGCGTCGTTTCTCGAACGGAGATCGAATGACGCCGCCGCCGCGCGGCTCGAGGGGAGCGTGCTCTACGGGCTGGCTCGCGTGCTCGCAAGCCAGCCGATGGTCGCCGGATTCCTGAGCCACCGCCCGCAGCTGCTCGAGCGCATCGCCGATTCCAATGCGACAACGCTGACCGATCGCGCGAAGGAACTCGAGCAGGCCCCCGATGAGCGCACGACCGATCTCGAATCCGATCTCGACGCACTCCGAATTCTCCGACGCGAAGAGACCTGCCTGGCCGCGTGTCTCGACCTCGGCAGGGTCATCCCGTTCGAAGGCGTTTCCCGCTTCCTATCGATACTCGCCGAGACGATTGCCCAGCGCGCGCTCTGGCTCGCGCAAGACCAG
>JAHEEJ010000414.1 GCA_024640705.1 Deltaproteobacteria bacterium | reverse complement strand
GTCGGCTCCAATCGAACCACGTTCGACAATGAGTCCTCGCTGCGCCAGAACATCAAAGGCACCTTCGCGACCGGCTCCGTGGACATGATGCCCGACGAGAAGACCCGGATCACGGGACGCTTCAAGTGGGGCGACTACACCGATTCCAACAATCAGACCTGGTGGCAGGCCGAAATCGAGCGGCGCATCTGGAACGAGCCGCGCGTGCACTTCGCCGTGCGCTACACGGGGATGGACTTCCGAAAAACGCTCAACAACGGCTACTTCGACCCAAACGACTATCACTCGGGAGAGGGCCGGATCCGCGCCTACGACGAACTGCTGCCGGATCTCTGGTATCACCTCGAAGTCAGCGCGGGCTACGAAGACGCGAGCAAGTCGAGTGGCCAGGCCATCTGGAGCGCAGCGGGCGGATTCAGCTACTGGATCAACGACTGGCTGGAGGTCGCCCTGCGCTACGGCTACTTCAGCTCGAAGACGGGATCGGGTGGAGGTTCGAGCGGCGGATTCGACCGCGGAACCGGCAGCCTCACACTGCGCGGGCGCTGGTAGTCGTTTCTACACCTACCGGCCATCGCACGGCAAGCGCGCGGTAATCCAGGTCGTCGTCGCGCTGCGCTGCTGAATCAGCGCCGATCGAGTGCGCTTTGCACGATCTCCGGCTTGCTCTTCAGGGCCTGGACGATTCCCTCTGCAAACCTTTCCTGCCCCAGATCCGTCCAGTGACAGATGTCGATGAAGTGCTTGCCGTCCTTGGGCATGAAGCGTTCCATGTCGAAGAAGAGCACCTCGGGATGCTCGGCCGCAATCTCGCGGATCACCTCATCGTGGGCTTCGATCGCCGCCTGGACGTGATACGACCAGCCCCAGACTTCCGTCGCAACGCTCTCCTCCGCAAACGAATAGTCGAGATCCCCCGCGAGGAAGCGCTCGTTCGAATAACCTTTGGGCACGTAGTAGGTATAGGTGAGAAGCAACAACGGTTGCTGCCGCTCCGCCGCCAGATCGATCACCGCCTCGACATTGCGCGCGAATACCGGCGGTGTCTTCAAATCGCCAGCTTCAGCGCGCCACGGGTCGTCGAGCGGGTTGTTGTACGGGGCTTCCCGCTCGAATTCGGGTGCAAGCATCGTCTGGGCACCGAGCGAGAGCTTCATCACCCAGCTGATGAGAAACGAGCGCGACAACCTGGGGTGCTGCTCGATCCAATCGAACGCCGGCCGAAAGCGATGGTAGTAACTGAACTGGGTGTAGTCGTCGCGAAAGACCTCCCGCGGATAGTTGTTGGCCCGCGCATCGTTGATCCCGTGGTAGAACATCACCAGGTCGAAGTCGTAGCCTTCGTACCAATAGCGGTACTTCCAGAGCGAGTCGTAGGTCATGTGTGCCGGAATGCCCGCGGAAACCAGGCGGACCTTCAAACCCTGCTCGGCGAACAACGGATTCTCGTTGAGCAGGGCCTGCATCTGCGGCTGGAAATTCCGCGTGATGAACGCCGACGCCCCCAACGCGAGGATACGAAATTCGCCAGGCGGTATTTCCGAATCGAAATCCGAATCCTGCAACCCATTGATGGCGTTCGCGACCGGCGGATACACGAGCACGCGTGGATCTGCTGAAAAATAAACCGCCCGCAGACCCAGCTCGAGCAGGATCGCGAGCACCAGCAGGCTGATCGCCACGGAAAGCAGATTGCTCGCAATCGCTCGAAGTCTCGACACTTCTCCCCCCACCCTGTCGTTCCCCACCAGGCTTATCGTTCTTCTATTCGAACGATCGCACTTCGTTCAGGCCCGCTGCATTCCGCCTGGACTCACTGTTCTCCGCCCTGACGCGAACGGATCTCGGCGAGCAGCTGGCGCGCTCCGGGATCTTCGGGAATCAATTCGACCAAATCCAGCGCATACCTGAGCGCCGCTTCCAGGTCTCCGACGTCGCGGTTCAACGTGACGAGCGCGGTCAGCAGCGATTGGTCTCCCGGGTGCTGGCGATACGCGGCGTCCAGCACACTCCGCGCGCGATCGGCTTCTCCCACCGAGTTGAGCGCGATCCCGTAGACGTAGGCGTAGCGCGCGGATTCGGGCGCCAACTCCACGGCGCGAGCGAGCTCGGCGATCGCGGCGGGAATCCTTCCCTGGCGAACCAGCGATAGACCCAGCACGTGAGCAAGCTCCGCGCTGTCTCCCACTTGCACGAGACCGGCGCGCAAGACGCGCTCGGCCTCATCTTCGCGCTGGATCTGGCGATAGAGGTCCGCGAGATTCACGTAGGCGGGCACGAACCACGGGCCGAGCCGCAGTGCGGTTTCGTACTCGCTGCGGGCCAGTTCCAGTTCACCCATCGCGACCGCGAGTGCGGCGAGATTCAAGCGGGCCTCTGGACGGTCGGCGTTTTCCATCTGTGTGGCGTGATATTCGGCGAGGGGTCGTTCGAGCCTCGCGCGATCACTCGGGCCCCAGAGTTCTTCGGGAACCATGATCATCGTGCGCGCCGCCTGGATCCGGACGCTCAACACCGGATCGCCCAGCAGTTGGCGCACGAGTTGCAGCCGCAAGCGCGGTTCGAGGCTTTCCGTGGCTTCCAGTGCTGCGACGCGAACCAGCGGATTCGCATCTCCAAGGCCGCGCCGCACCGCGTCCGCAGTCTGAGGAGCCGGCGGCAGCAGGTGCAGGGCCGTCGCGCGAACGATCGCGGGCAGCGTCGGCTCGTTCGCCAGTTCGGCGAGCGCGCGCGCCGCCCCGGGCGCGCCCTCCCTGCCCGCTTGCAGAATCTGCCCGTAATGGGTTTTCTCGGAAAGCCCGGTCCCATACCAGCGCTCGGCGGCTTCAGCCGACCATTCCACCGTCTGGTCCGCGTGGCAGTCCGTGCAGGTATTGGGGCTGCCGATCGCGAGCGTGAGGTCCGGGCGCGGAATCCGGAAACTGTGGTCGTGCCGCAGATCCACACCCATGTAAAAACGTCCGAGCATGTGGCACGCAACGCAACTCGCACCGGTCGATTCCCACTTGTGGTGGTGGTGCTCGGGCACGGCGTACACATCCGCGCGGTGGCAACCGAGGCAGACCAGATCTGTTTTCTCGGGCAGCTGCAGCGCGTGGCCATCGTGGCAATCGGTGCA
>JAHEEJ010000094.1 GCA_024640705.1 Deltaproteobacteria bacterium | reverse complement strand
CTACGCAGGTATCCCGCAAGGGTCTGGCGGTCGTCCGGGCCGTCGTCCTTTGCATTCGCGAGAAGCTCTTTGAGTGCAGGGAGGATCGTTGCGATCGCGATCGGCGAGACGAGCGCATCCGGTGCTTCCTTGATGAGTTCGATCCAGTGCTGGGCGGCGAGCTCCGTCTCGGCGTTGGCGGCACGGGTTTCGACGAGTTTTACGCCGGCCGGGCTCGCAATGTCGCCGCGGCCGAGCGACAGCGCGACGTCCCAATAGGGTAGGGCGACGCTTGGGTCCTCGGGGCGCCGGCTGAACTCTTCGTTGAACAGCCAGAACGCGGCCTCGAGGTTGCCGCGCTCGCGTGCCGCAATGGCATGCTGCATGGCGGCAGGCATACGCAGATCCTGTGCAGCTCCCTTGAGGCGCTGAGCGCTGCGATTGATCTGTTGGGAGAGGCGGCCCATCCCGTCGGCCAGACGCGAGGTGAGCTCCTCGGTGCGGCCGGCCAGGTCTGCTGCGCTCCCCGCTGCGGATGATTTGGCGCTTACACTTGCTTTCGCCATCGTGCCTCCACTCGACCATTTCAGGCGAAGCTCGCATCCGAGGTCTGTGAGATCGGCGACTCTGCGGTAAGCGCCCGTGAGCAGCGTCACGAGAGTCGAAAGTTGCCGCCGGGCTTCACTTCGAAGAAGTGGCTCCTCCAGATCCGTTCCGACTGGTCCGGCTGGTCAGTAGTGGCCTTGCTTCATTGGAACCTCACGCGAACTCGGCGATTCCTCCAGCAATGTTAGGCAGAAGCAGGCGGCATCCTGGCTGCGATTCATCCAGATGCAGGAAGACAGAGGAGTGTGTTTCGGTGATGCAGCACACAGTATGTATCTGATGTGCGTTTAATTTGCCGTATGGAAGTGAGCGTCGTCACGAGTGCAACCCACAGGTAGGCCGAAGATTCCCAAAGAAGATCTTTGGAGACCCTACTCGTGACAGCCCCCCACGTTCAGGCACAGCGGTGTCGTTGTCAGCCAACGGCGCCAAATCAATGCGCATGCAATAGCCGGCTGCCGTATTCCGCGGATTCTTTTCTTCGCGGGGTTCTCTGCGCGATTGCGCTCGTTCTGCTGGCCGGCACCAATGGTGCTTCTGCTGAAGCGGAATCGGATGTGAAAGAGCAGATGCAGAGTCTCGACGAGCAGATTCAGGAGATCAAATCGGACGCGCTCAACATCGCTGCAGAGCTCAGCGGCCTCGAGGAGAAGCTGCTCTATCCGTCCAACACCCAGGTCGCCGTCTTCGTTTCCCTGTCGGAAGTGAAGGACTTCCGCCTCGATTCAGTGCAGATCCAGATCGATGGCGAGCGGGTTGCGCATTACATCTACAGCTTCAAGGAACTAGAGGCGCTCGAGAAGGGCGGCGTGCAGCGGATCTATACCGGAAACATTTCGACGGGTGAACATCAACTCGAAGTCTCGGTTGCCGGAAAGCTGAGTGGCGGCAAGGACCTCGATGCGAGCGAAAGTTTCAGCTTCCGCAAAGACGTCGAGCCGAAGCTGGTCGCGATCACGCTGGCCGGGCAGGAGTTTGGCAAACCCCGCATCGAGCTTGGAGGCAGGTAGGCGGTGTTCCGGCTCAGAACAATCCGGAGTTTGCTGATCGCGGTGGCGACTCTTCTGCCCGTGGGCTCGGCTGCGAGCGCGGAGCCCGAAGATCCCTACTTTGGAGAGGCGCTCTTCCACGCTTATCAACAGCACTTCTTCGAAGCACTCGAACGCCTCGACACCGAAATCGGGCAGCATTACGGGGTAGACGAGCCCGAGCGGGACTCGCTCCATCCCTACATCGATCACGCCGAGTTCTCCGTTGGCGACTTCGAGCTCAACTATCGGATGCACAACCGAGCGGGCCGCGCGATCCGTGCGATTCTCGAGGGCAAGGTCGAAGAACCCGTTCGCAATGAAGCGGCATTCCGGTTGGCCAAGATCCACTTCCAGAAGGATCAGCCCGAGGAGGCCCTGCGTGCCCTCGATGGAATCTCAGGCCGGGTCCCCGAGGAGATCCGTGACGATGCCGATTTTCTTCGGGCCAACATCTACCTCGCGACCAATCGACCCTCTGATGCAGTCGACGTGCTTCGTGGCCTGCAGGATTCGGAAGATCTAAAAGGCTTCTCGCGCTACAACTTCGGTATCGCACTGCTGCAAGACGGCCGAAGCGAGGAGGCCATTCGGGAACTCGATCGGGCCGGGCAGGTCACGGCCGCCGATCCCGCGACGCTCGCAATCCGCGACAAGTCGAATCTGGTGCTTGGAACCTTGCTGTCGGAAGCATCCGCATTTGGGCCGGCGCAACTCTCCCTGGATCGAGTGCGACTCGACGGCCCCTTCTCCAACCAGGCGCTGCTTCGCGCGGGATGGGCCGAAGCGTCCGCAGAGAACTTCGAAAGAGCGCTGGTTCCCTGGAGCATTCTGGCGCAGCGCGAACCCACGGACGCCGCCGTCTATGAAGCCATGCTGGCGCTTCCCTATGCGTACAGCCAGTTGAACGTCCACGGCCGCGCCGCCGTCTTGTACGAACAAGCCGTTGAAACCTTCGGTGACGAACTCGACAAGGTGGATGCCTCGATCGAGAGCATCCAGATCGGCGGTTTTCTCGAGGCGCTCGCGCGGGAGGAGATTCGACAGGACAAGGACTGGGTCGTTCGCCTTCGCAGCCTGCCGGAAGCGCCCGAGACTTTCTACCTGCTCTCTTTGATGGCTTCGAACGATTTCCAGACCTCGCTCCAGAACTACCTGGACCTGGAAGATCTGCGTTCGAAGCTCGTGTCGTGGCAGCGAAGCCTCGATTCCTTCGAGGACATCATTCGCCTGCGGCACGCGTACTACGAACCGCTGCTGCCGGAGATCGATCGCCAGTTCAGAAAGCTCGACGCGCAGGTTCGCCTGCGGCAGGAGCAGCGCAAATACATCGATCAAAAGCTCCAGCACATGCTGATCGTCCCGAGTCCGGACGCGCTGGCGACCTCGGAAGAGCGGCAGATCGAAGCGCGGATCGAGCAGCTCGAGTCCGGATTGCGGAAATCGAACGATCCGACAGCAGAAGTGCTCCAGCGAAGGATCGATCGGCTCAGCGGTGTGCTCAGCTGGGACGTGGAAACGCAGTATCACAAGCGGCTCACGGAGGCGCACGAGCATCTGCGCGAACTGAATGAAGACATGGAAACGCTGACGGCTCAGTACGACGCCTTCGTGAGGGCGCGGCAGGCAGCGACGCACAGTTACGTCGGATACGAGATCCCGATCAACCGCCTACGCGTGCGCGTAGCGGAGGCGCTCGAACGCATGGAGCGACTCATCGCGCAGCAAGGGCGCGTCCTCGAGACCGTTGCAATCAACGAGTTGACGGGGCGCCGAGAGCACCTCGAGGCCTATCAAAACCAGGCGCGCTTCGCGTTCGCGGACAGCTATGACCGCGCCGCGAAGGCACAGGTTCGGTGAGGTTGGGGAAGCGATGCGTTGCACTCGAAAAGTCTGGCTTTTCGCCCCGATTCTCGTCGCCGCCTGCGCGAGTCCCGACCGGTATACGCTGGCCGAGCTTCGCAGTGTCGAGCCCGACATGAAGGAAGTGCGGATCGAGAAGGGCCTGGACCAGGCCATGATCGGCTACCGGAGCTTCCTCGAGCAGGCACCGGAGTCGTCGTTGACCCCCGAAGCCATGCGTCGTCTGGCCGACCTGAAGCTCGAGAAGGAGTTCGGGATCTTCGGAGACGGCAGTGGAGCACTCGTGGAGCTTCCCGCCCCCGAAGTAAACCGGGTCGAGGTCGCGAGCCAATCGCGGCAGCGCGATCCGGCCGCCGATGTAGCAGAACACCCGGAATCCGAGCGCGACTTCGAACAGCGCGCGGCCAGCCAAGCCGGCGTGCCGCAACCCGAGCAGGGCACCGCTCTCGAGCTGCCTGGTGGAGAAAAGGTGGCGTGGTCGGGCCCGCTCGAGGCCATCGAACTCTACGACCAGCTCCTCGCAAGCTATCCGAACTACCAGCACAACGATCAGGTTCTCTACCAGAAGGCGCGAGCCTTCGACGAGCTGGGTCGAAGCGACGAGGCAATCGGCGTGATCGAACGCCTGATCGCGGAGTACCCGCACTCTCGCTACATCGACGAGGTTCAGTTCAGGCGCGCCGAGTACTTCTTCATTCGGAGGAACTACTTCGAAGCCGAGCACGCGTACTCGGCGATCACGGAAAAGGGTGCGAGTTCGGACTATTACGAGCTGGCTTTGTACAAACTCGGATGGGCGCTCTACAAGCAGGAGCTCCACGAAGAAGCGTTGAAGGAATACATCGCGCTGCTCGACTACAAGGTTTCCAGCGGATACGACTTCGATCAATCTCAGGATGAGGCCGCCGAACGGCGGGTTGCGGATACCTATCGCGTCATCAGCCTGAGCTTCTCCAACATCGGTGGTTCCGAGGCAGTGGAGAAGTATTTCAGCGCGAATGGGCACCGTAGTTACGAAGATCGCGTCTACAGTCAGCTCGGCGAGTTCTACCTCGAAAAGCTCCGCTACAACGACGCCGCAGCGGCCTATCAGACATTCGTGGGGCTTCATCCGCTGCACCGGGCTGCGCCCCATTTCAGCATGCGGGTCGTGGAAATCTACGAGGCGGGTGACTTCCCGATCCTGGTGCTGGAGTCGAAGAAGGAGTTCGCGGTCAGCTACGGACTGCAGTCCGAGTACTGGCACCACTTCGATGTCGACGATTCACCCGAAGTCCTGAGCTACCTGAAGAGCGATCTCGAAGACCTGGCGACTCACTATCACGCGCTCTATCAGGAGCCCGGACTCCCGGAAGAGAAAGGCGCGCACTTCGAAGAAGCGCTCCACTGGTACCGCGCGTATTTCGCCTCGTTTCCCACAGACGTAGAAGCGCCGGCCGTGAATCAGCGAATGGCCGATCTGCTGCTCGAGAACGAAAACTTTGGCGAGGCGGCCCGCGAGTACGAGCGAACGGCCTACGACTATCCCGAGCACGAAAAGGCCGCTGCTGCCGGATACGCGGCGATCTACGCGCATCGAGAGCACGAGAAGGCCGCAAGCGACGCGGAGCAGAGGGCCGTGAGACGAGATGCGGTGAGGAGCACCTTGCGTTTCGTGGACGCCTTCCCGGATCACGAACACGCCGCCGTCGTGATGGGAGCCGCCGTCGACGACCTGTATGACATGAAGGAATACGACAACGCGATCGCCACGGGTCAAAGGCTGATCGAAGCGTATCCGGATGCGGATCCGTCCATCCGCCGGTCCGCGTGGGTCGCCGTCGCTCATTCCTTCTTCGACATCGCCGACTTCGCACAGGCCGAGCAGGCCTACGAGCGCGTGCTCGAGATGACCTCGGCAGACGACGACTCCCGCCAGGCCATCGTCGACAACCTCGCAGCAGCGATCTACAAGCAGGGCGAGGCGGCCAACCTCGCAGGGGACTATCGCTCTGCTGCAGATCACTACCTTCGGATCACACAGGCCGCACCGACCTCCAAGATCCGGCCCGCAGCCGAGTACGACGCCGGCGCCGCGCTCATCCGTCTAGAGGATTGGGCCGGAGCCGCCGCGGTATTGGAAGCCTTCCGGGAAACCCATCCAGACCACGAGTTGAATCACGAGGCCACCAAACAAATCGCTTCGATTCGTCGCGAAGAGGGGAACCTTTCGCGCGCCGCTCAGGAGTACGAGCGAGTTGCCCGGGAAGCCGAAGACGCCGAGTTGCGCGGCGAGGCAATGCTTCTCGCCGGGGAGTTGTACGCGGACTCCGACGAGCTGGAGCGAGCGGTAGCGGTGTATCTGGCTTACGTCGAAGAGTTCCCCAAACCGATCGAGATCGCCGTCGAAACGCGTTTCGCCGTCTCCGAGATCTACACGACGCTCGCTGACGAGGCAGCCTACCGCGAGCAGCTGCGGAACATCGTCGCAATCGACGCATCTGCTGGGGAAGAGCGCACCGACCGCACCCGGTATCTCGCCGCGCGTTCCGCCCTGGTCTTCGCGGAGGATCTCTTCCAACGGTCCGACGAGATCGAGCTGGCTCAGCCTTTCGAGCAGAACCTGCAGGAAAAGCAGCAGCGGATGGATCAGGCGCTGCAGGCGCTCAGCAGTCTGGTGGATTACGAAGTCGCAGAAGTCACAGCGGCCGCCACGTTCTACATGGCAGAGCTCTACTCCGACTTCGGTCGGTCGATGCTCGAATCCGAGCGTCCGGCGGATCTCGATCCAGCCGAGCTTCAAGACTACGAGATGGTACTCGAAGAAGAAGCCTTTCCCTTCGAAGAAAAGGCCATCGCAGTCCACGAAAAGAACCTCGAACTCATGGCTTCCGGGATCTACAACGCCTGGATCGAAAAGAGCCTCGGCGAACTCGCAGTCCTGGTGCCCGGTCGCTACGCGAAGTTCGAAGCCAGCAGTGGCCTGATCGCGTCGCTCGATGCCTACCAGTATCGGATCCCAGATGCGATCGGAGGTGGCACGGAAGAGAAGCTCGATGGTGCGACCGAATCGGATGAACCGTCGCTCGAGCCGGGCTCCGGCCTCGATGCCGAGCCGACGTATGAAGAACACGCAGCCGATCTCGTGGGGGCGGGGTGAGCCATGTCGTCACTTCTTGAACTCATGCTTGGATCCAGGCTGCTGAGGCAGGTCTGTGCTTTGGCGTGCGCCGCGAGCCTTTTCGCATGCTCGACCTCCGGCACGACTCGCCCCGCAGCGGTTGCGATCCAGGACGAGAGCGGATTCACCATCAGCGAGAAGGTGAGTGTCAGCGCCGGCGTGCGAGACAAATTCAATCGCGCCATGCGCCTGCTCGAGCAGGAGCAGTACGACCGCGGTATTGCCTTGCTGGCCGATGTTGCGCAGGCCGCACCGGATGTGACCTCACTCCAAATCGATCTGGGAATCGCCTATGGCCAGATCGGGGACTACGAGCACGCCGAGGAAAGCATCAAGAAGGCGCTGCAACTCAATCCGCGTCACCCCGTGGCGCACAACGAACTGGGAATCATCTATCGCAAGACGGGTCGCTTCGAGAGCGCTCGCAAGAGCTACGAGAGTGCGCTCGCGGTGTATCCGGATTTCCACTTTGCACAAAGAAATCTCGCGATCCTCTGCGACGTGTACCTCGGCGACCTGGGCTGCGCGCTCGACCACTATGAGGCGTATCGACAGGCGGTTACGGACGACGACGCCGTCGCCATGTGGATCGCCGATCTGCGCGTTCGGATGGGAAACTAGGAGGAATCATGTTGCGTACGACCATCTACTGTTTGGCCCTGCTTCTCGTTGCTGGTGTCTCCGCAGCGGAAGACCCGGCCGATCAAGACGACAAACTGCTCTCGGGTATGTCGATCGTCGGAAACGATGAAGCTCCGAAATCCCTGGTCATCGTGCCTTGGAAGAGTTCGGAACTCGGAGACACGCTCGATGTTTCTCGAGGTCTCGACGATGGGCGCCAGCCTGTGGACCGGGAAGTATTCAAGAGGCAACTCGATTACTACCAGATCAGGTTGACCTCTGCATCAATGCGCGTCTCCAAGGAGAAATAGCTTCAGGAGGCGCTCGACACGTGTCACATCCGGAGGATTCAGTCATGGATTTCATTTATTCGATCGTCGGGTTTTTCGTAACGGGAGGTCCGTTCATGTACCCGATTCTCATCGTGTTCGCAGTCGGTGCTGCGATTGCGATCGAGCGGTACGTCACGCTCACGATGGTGACTGCGAAGAATCAGAGCGCGTGGAACCAGGTTCAGCACGCGCTCATGAACGGTGATTTCGACAAGGCACGGGAGATGACCAGCGAGGACGACTCGACCATCTCGCAGCTCCTGAGCATGGGCCTCGCCCGTCAGGGTGCCGTCCGCCGCCGCGAGGACATCGAGATCGCGATGGAGGAGGGCATGATGGAGATCATCCCCCAACTCGAGAAGCGGACGCCGTACGTCGGTCTCGCCTCCAGCATCGCAACGCTGCTGGGCCTGTTGGGCACCATCATGGGCCTGATCCAGGCCTTCACGGCGGTCGCCAACGCGAACCCTGCAGAGAAGGCCGATCTGCTCTCGGCCAGCATCTCGGTCGCGATGAATACGACTGCGTTTGGTCTGATGGCGGCGATTCCGCTGCTGATCACGAGTTCGGTCCTCACGAGCAAGGCGGGCGCGATCATCGACAGCCTCGAGATGGCTTCGGTGAAGGCGCTCAACGTGATCTCGTCGAAGGCCCAGCGACAGACCGAGGCGGCGTAGTCCGATGGCTCGGCGACACCACTACCGGCGGCGAACGAGTGAGCCGGCCGAACTGGACATGACCACCTTCCTGAACCTGATGGTGGTGTTGGTTCCGTTTCTGCTGATCACCGCAGTGTTCTCGCGCATCACGATCGTCGAGCTGAGTCTGCCCAGCGCCGTGGGGGGGGCCGCTCCGACGGATCCGAGTTTTCGGATGGAAGTGATCGTGCGCGACGAGGGCCTCGAACTCAGCGACGGCAGCTCGGTACTCGCCACGATCCCAAAGCTCGGCGACGAGTACGACCTCGAAACGCTGTCGAGCATGGTGATGTCGCTGAAGCGCAATCACCCGGACGATGACGACGCATCGGTACTGCTCGAGCCTCATATCGAGTACGACCATTTGATTCAGGTCATGGATGCCGTGAGGAGCGCCGAACTGCCACAGCTCGGCGATGAGGAGGCCACGCGAGTGGCACTGTTCACGGAAATATCCATTGGAGACGCACCGTGAAGAATTCCCGCAGGATGAAGCGAATGGCGCGGAACCGGGCGAAGTTCGTCAGGATCAATCTGACCTCGCTCATGGACGTTTTCACGATCCTGGTCTTCTTCCTGCTCGTGAATTCGGCCACCACGGAAGTGTTGGAAACTCCGAAGCAGATCACACTGCCAGCTTCGGTAGTGGAGGAAAAGCCCAGGGAAACGGTCGTGATCTTCATCAGCCCCGACGAGGTCACGGTACAGGGCGAGAGTGTCGTTCTGGTTTCTGAGATTCTCGAGGGCGCGGGACAGGACATCGCGCCGATTGGCGAGCGGCTGGACGAGGTGAGCAAAAGCATCATCGGTCTGCGGACCCAGATCGTGGCCGAAAGCCAGGAAATTACGATCCTTGCCGATCGGTCGGTTCCCTTCAGCGTGATCAAGAAGGTGATGTCGACCTGCACCAGCCGGGGTTTTGCGCGCATTTCGCTCGCCGTTTTGCAGAAAGCGCCCGAGACCCGGACGGCCTCCGCGAGTTAGGTGATTACGTGGACGAAGTGACTTCGGAAGAGCAAGAAGTACTCCGGTTGCAGCTCGAGCAGTCTCGCGAGCGGCTGGATGGATTGGTGCGCGAGCTGCACGCCATCGACGCCGAGCTGGAGGATCTGGCTACGGAGCGACTCCAGTACGAGCTGCTGCACGAGGTGTGCGGGGGATTGGAGAAGCTCGGTCAGTTGGGCGCAGCGGAGCTCTTCTGGGGCGAGCGAGCTGTCGAGGGCGATCCCGACGATCGACTTCGTTCGGCCCGAAGCCGCGTCGACGCGTTCCAGCGACGCCTGAGCGGGACCGAAAGCAGTCGGGCGGCCATCCTCGACAAGATCCGGTGCGAGCAAGAGAACAGCGAGATTCTCGAGGATGATGCACTCGAGGCGCAGTGGCAGGAAGAACAGCGCAAGTTGGAATGGACCGTCGAGCGCGAGATCGGCGGGGTGCCCGAGCGTGCGTCGATTCTGCCCTGGACGAGTGGGGGTGAAGACGACCAGCGTTTCCGCAAGACGCTGGCCGCGTCGCTGCTGATCGGCGTGGTACTCGGTTTGTTGCTTCCGCTGATCGACCTGCCCCTGCCGGAGCGCTGGGAAGTGATCGAAGTGCCGGAGCGCTTCACCCGTCTCATCCAGGAGCGCCCGCTTCCGCCACCGCCTCGGGTCCAGGAAGAGATCAGGCCCGAAGAGCAGGAGCCTCAGCCGCCCGAGGAAACCCCGCTTCTCGCCGAAGAAGGCACGCCTGCGCCGGCCAACGAAGAGCCGCCGAAGAAGAGCGTCGCGTCGAAGGGAATTCTCGCCTTCCGGGAGAAGTTTTCAGCACTCGCGGAAAACGATTCCGTCGCCCAACTCGGCGCGCAAGCTCGCATCAGCCGTTCGGGTGAAACCGCAAGCGGCCGACCGCAACGCTCGATGGTGACGTCGAACGCACCGGGCTCGAGCGGTGGCATCAATCTCGCCGCGCTCAGCCGCGATGTCGGTGGTGGACCGGGGCAGGGCCTCGAGGGCGTCGCGGTCGCGCGGGCAACGAGTTCGATTGGAGGCACCGGTGGAACGGATCGCCCCTTGAGCAGCGGACCGGGGTCGTCCCGCACGGACGAAGAGATCCAGATCGTGTTCGACCGCCACAAGGCTGCGCTCTACCGGCTCTACAACCGGGAACTGCGCAGGGATCCGACCTTGCAGGGTCAGATGGTCCTTCGTCTCACGATCGAGCCCGATGGCAGCGTGTCGTTCTGTGATTTGCAGAGTACGGACATGAAGGCGCCGCAGCTTTCGGCGCAGGTTGTCGAGCGCGTCAAAACGTTTGATTTCGGTGCCAAGGAAGGTGTCTCGGCACTGACGATTCTCTATCCGATCGACTTCCTGCCTGCGACCTGAGCCGAGGGCCGTGGCATGAGGAAGCGAACGGAGTCGAAGATCGAAAATATCGGGACCAGGAGGACGACCGAGTCAAATTCCCTGTTTGCACTCTGAGCCATCGGCTTAGCGCGATTCAGACAAAGGCAAAGCCACCGAAAGGTGGCGACGCAAAGTCACCGGTCTAAAGGGCTTCCGAGCTCCATGACAGCGGGACCGCCGGAATCCCGCCCGTTCTTCGGGCGCCTCGGTCCAAATTTGGTGAAGCGATCGCAGCGGCGGTTGGAGAGAGGGCAAACATGATCCGACAGGATCAATTCAGTGTGAGAGCACGCGGCAGCCGGATCCGTATCCTGCTGCTCGCCTTTGCGCTGTTGCTCGGCGCCGCGCTGCCCGCGCAGGCGGACGACTGCTCCGATTACCCCGGCGGCGTGATCGACGGCTTCGCTGGCGCCGTTGCCCCTTCCCAGATCCAGATCGACAGGACCTGCACGATCCGCAACTTCCCGGCGTCGAACCCGTTGTCGACCAATTTCAGTTTCATGACGCAGCCCGGTCAGACCGATGAACGGTGGCTCGTCATCTTCGACAACGTCGTGCACACCGGTCAGATGGCGTGCAACAGCGTTGCTGGCCACGCGATCTGGTTCACCAACGGCTCGTCGACCGCGATCCAGGAGGGTTGTCAGAACC
>JAHEEJ010000002.1 GCA_024640705.1 Deltaproteobacteria bacterium | reverse complement strand
CAGGGACACGCTGAATCCCGAGGCGTTGCGGTGGCCGCCGCCGCCGAATTGGGTTGCAATCGCCGAGGCGTCGCAGTCTCCGAGCGAGTAGATCGAACAGTCGACTCGACTGCCCACCACGCGGTAGACGATGCCCCAGGGCTGGCCGTACTTCGCGCGCGTTGCGAGTTCGTGTCCGATCTCCGCGCGGGGGTGGCGCGCGTTCACCGCTTCGATCCTCACGCTTCCGATGGCCACCGGATGAGCGTGTGCCATCGCACGCGCGACCTCGATCCGGTTGGCTCGAACGATCGGCCGGCCCTCTTCGGCCAGGCTCCCGATCGGGCGCGCCGCGAGTTTGTCCCAGTCGCTGTGGCGCCGAGGGTAGGAGCCGATCGCGGCGTTGATTTCTTCGGACTCCGGTAGTGCCCAGTTCCAGAGATCCTGGTCCTGGACGTAGCGCAGCAGGTCCGGCGCGGGTTCGTCGGGGTGGAAGTGATTCCAGGTGAGCATCGCGCCCGATTGCTCGAGGTCGAAATGCACGCGGTGGCCATTGGCGGTCAGCGCGTTTTCCAGGCTCGGATCCGACGCGAAATGGTCGCGGGCGGTCAGGTGGTGGTCGAGGACCAGCAACTCAGCGGCAACCTCGCCCAATCGCCGCAGCAGCGGGTTGGGCAGCGAGATGTCCGCGAAGACGACGGACTCGTCTTCGAACCGCTCGGGGTCGAAGTCATCGTCGTGGCTTCTCGGGATGTAGCGCGCGTCGTCCCCCCAGGCGCGGCGCGCGGCCCAGGCCGCGCCGAAGCCGTCCGGGCAGCCCGCGTGGTAGATCAGATTTCGTTTCATAGCGCCAGCCTAGCTCACTGGCATGGGGTAGCCTCGCTCGCGGAGACCCCTCGTGTACCAGCTCTCGGGAAAGACGGTCAGTTTCGCGCGTGAAGTTTCGCCTGTCCAAGGTGCGACGGAGGTGTTCGAGAAGCTGCGCTCCGGTTCGTATCCCTGGTTGCTCGACAGTGCGCTGGCTTCGGATTGCGGGAGATTTTCCTTCGCGGGCGCCGATCCCTACCTGGTGGTGCGCGGACGCGGGTCGGAGGTCGAAGTCGAATGCCTTCGCGCCGTGAGGCCAGGCCTGGTGGTCGGTCGTCGCGAGGGGTCGGGCGATTTGCTGGAGACGGTGCGGAGCCTGTTCCCGGAACCGCCTTTGGTGTCGGCGCCAGTGGACCTTCCCTTCATCGGCGGTGCAGTCGGCTATCTCGGGTACGAATTGGCGGGCCAATTCGACGTTCACCACTTCCGGGGCCTCGACGATCTGCAGCTGCCGGATCTCTACCTGCTCTTCGTCGATCGGTTCATCGCGCACGATTCGAACGCGGACAAGTTGTACGCGTGTGGGCTGGGTTTCTCGGAGGAGATCGACGGGGCAGCCGATTTCGCGCGTCGAGCGGTCGACGAAATCAGCGCGCAAGTCGATGGCGCGACGCCGCCCGCGAGATCCGCTTCGGTGACGCGCTCGGAAGCCCCCTCCGCGTTCTTCGATGCGGACACCTATGCAAAAGCCGTCGATGCCGCCAAGGAGGAGATCGAGGCGGGCGAGGTCTATCAGGTCTGCCTCACCCACCGCAAAGAGCGCGATTGCGCGGCCGACCCTTGGATGCTCTATCGGAGGCTGCGCGAGCTGAACCCTGCGCCTTTCGCGAGCTACCTGGAACTTCCCGAGGTGGCGATCGTCGGAAGTTCTCCGGAGCGTTTTCTCAAGCTCGACGCGGATCGGCGGGTCGAGAGCCGACCGATCAAGGGCACCAGTCCGCGTGGTGCGGATGAAGCGTCGGATCTCGCGAATCGGGCCGTGCTCGAAACCTCTGCCAAGGATCGAGCCGAAAACCTGATGATCGTCGATCTGGTTCGCAACGATCTCGGTCGCGTTTGCGAACTCGGCAGCGTGGAAGTCCCGAAACTCATGCGAATCGAAAGCTACGCGTCGGTCTACCAGATGGTTTCGACGATTTGCGGCCGACTTCGCGGCGAATGCGATGTTTTCGATCTGGTGCGCGCGACGTTTCCGCCCGGATCGATGACGGGCGCCCCCAAGATCGCCGCGATGCGAATTCTCGACGAGCTCGAACCCGTGCGGAGGGGCGTCTATTCCGGAGCGATCGGCTACTTCGACATCCGAGGGGGCGCGGATCTCAGTGTCGTGATTCGCACCATCCTGTTGCGCCATGGCCGCGCCTATCTGCACGCCGGTGGCGGAATCGTCGCGGATTCGAATTCCGCGGCAGAGTGGCAGGAGAGCATGGACAAAGCGCGGTTGCTCGAGGCGGCCATCGAAGACGTATGTTGATTCGAATCGCGTGAGCAATGACATGGGACCTCTCGCCGGTATCAAAGTTCTCGAAATCGCGGCCCTGGGCCCGGCGCCGTTTGCGGCGATGATGCTCTCCGACATGGGCGCCGAGGTCTTGCGAATCGACCGCGCCGAGCGCGTCGAAGGCGACGACCACAGCACTCCGCCGCCGCCCGACTTTCTCGCGCGAGGCCGGCGCAGCGTCGGTCTCGATTTGAAGAGCCCAGACGGCGTCGAGCTTCTGCTGAAGCTGGTCGAATCGACAGACGTCATTCTCGAGGGATTCCGACCCGGCGTGATGGAGCGTTTGGGAGCCGGGCCGGAGGCGTGTCTCGCCCGCAATCCCCGAGTCATTTTTGGGCGCATGACCGGTTGGGGCCAGGAGGGGCCGCTCGCCCAGGTCGCCGGCCACGACATCAACTACATCGCGTTGGCCGGCGCTTTGGAACCCATCGGTCGTCGAGGGGAGAAGCCAGTGCCGCCGTTGAATCTGGTGGGTGACTTCGGCGGGGGCGGCATGTTCCTCGCGTACGGGATTGCCTGCGCACTGATCGAACGCGCGCGCTCTGGGGCAGGGCAGGTCGTCGATGCTGCGATGGTCGACGGTGCGGCGAGTCTGATGACTTTCTTCCACGCCGCGCAGCAAGCCGGTTGGTGGAGGCCCGAGCGGGGAACCAATCTGCTCGACGGTGGCGCACCCTTCTACGACACCTACGAGACCTCCGACGGGAAATACATCTCGATCGGTGCGCTCGAATCCAAATTCTACGCGGAGCTGATCGAGAAGCTGGGATTGGCGTCCGAAGATCTACCCGAGCAGATGGACCGCTCTCGTTGGGAAGAGCAAAAAGAGCGTTTTGGCGAGTTGATCAAGACCAGGACCCGCGACGCGTGGTGCGAGATCCTCGAGGGAACGGACGCCTGCTTTGCACCCGTTCTTTCGTTGGAGGAAGCCAGCGAGCACCCCCACCTGCGAGAACGCGGGACCTTCGTAGAGGTCGCCGGTGCGCTGCAGCCGGGCCCGGCACCGCGTTTCAGCCGTACCCCGTGCCAGATTTCCGGTCCTCCTCCGCACGCCGGTCAACATACCGACGAGGCTCTCGCGGATTGGGGGATTCCGGCTGCCGAGATCGCCCGCTTGCGCGGGGCGAAAGTCATCGCATGAGCGCGGGATTCAAAGGGCGGACGCTGCTCCGCTACACGCTGTTCCAGATTCCCGACCTGATCCTGCTGAGCCTCGGCGTCGCGGCGGCGGTGCGCTGGTGGGGCCTTCCCGTTCTCGCCGGCTATGGGTTGGTGGCACTTTGGCTCGCCAAAGACGTCATCCTGTTTCCGATTCTGCGGGTTGCCTACGAATCCGATAGCGGGAGTGGGGTCGACGGAATTTGTGGCGCGCTTGGCGTGGTCACCCAGCCACTCGCTCCAGCGGGTTATGTGAGGCTCGGGGCGGAACTCTGGAAAGCGGAGCTGGATTCGGGCAGCGGGCCGGTTCCGGCGGGTTCGGCGATCCGCGTCGTCGAGGTGCGCGGCCTGACCCTGATCGTGGAGCCGCTGACCGCTTCCGAGCCATGAATCGGCGTTGCGGGAAGTACTACTTCTTCCGCCACTTCCCGCTGCTGTCCAGCACGTACTGCCCTGCGGGAGCGCGCTCCACGAGTTTGGCCCCCGCGAGTGCGGCTACATCCGATAACGGAGCGCCTCTGGTTTTCGCGATGCCCGCGTATTTTTCCGTGCGTTTGGCGTTCACGTCTTTGACGAGAAGCTTGACAGTCTCGGGTGCGTTCTTGTCTACGAGGTGAACGTACCCGTCGACGCCCTCACCGATCTGCCCAGCGGATTTGGCATCGTCGAGGGGCGCCGCGCTTGCGACCTGCGCCGCCAGCACGATCAGAGTCGAAAACCACAGTGCGTGCCATCGCAGCAGCTTCGAAAATCGGAACGGTCTTTCCATGATTTCGCTCCCTGTCTCTCGCCTAGAAGATGTCATCGTTCTTGTCGAAAAGATTCTCGAGGTCCTGGTCGACCTTGACCCTGATCTCGTGTTCGATCTTGACGTTGAGGTTGATCGTGATGGGTTCTTTGGGGGCCTCGACCTGAACCTTCGGAGTGCAAGCCGCGAGGCTCGCGACCCACAAAACGGTCAACAGTGTGAAGCGCGCGTGATCCGCCATCTTCGCCTCCTCGAGAGTTCCGCTGGTTTCCGAGCCTAACGGGCTCTTCAGAACGCGTCCAGCTTCGAACCCGAGTCCGGGTTTTCGGACTCCACGAGATGGACGTGCGCTGCCTATCGGATATTCACAGTGTTTTTTCGGTAAAAGCTTTTAGTCGCTCCTCGAGTTTTCTGGGCATCTGGTAGATGCGCGCTTCGGTTTTCAGCAGATCCGAGAGCCGCGAATCCAGCGATAGATTGAATTCGACCGGATGCCCATCCTGGTAATCGGGGTTGGCTCCGGCGAGGTGGATCTTGATCACTACGGTTCCGGTTGCGCTGCCGTTGATCTCGATCTCGATCCGCTCGTAGTGGAAGTTCTCCAACACGTTCAGGACGGTGGCAAATTGGGTGTCGGCTTTGGCGATGTTCGACGTGCCCGGGTTTGGTCGATATTGGATGATGCCAGGCCCACCGCTGGAGCGGAGCACGGCATTTCGGATTTCGATCTCCTTTTCCACGAGCGCAATCGGGAACTCGCCTTCCAGCGTCCCGGAGCCGCTGAGACCCTTCAGATTCACGAGTTCGAATAGTCGGGTCAGTTCGACGCCCTTGACGAGGAGTGATGTTGTCTGGTTCGCGGATCGCGGATCGATTTCGCCGCGGGTCGTGAGTTCGCCACCTGCAAACTTCCAGGAGGCTGATTTGATCTCGACGATCCCGCCGGGCTTCAGCCGGTAGTGGATCAAGCCATCCGTGAGTTCCAATCCAAAATCCAAACGGCCAACCGAGATGGTTTGATCCAGCAAGGTTGCACCGGTCTCGTTCAATTCGGCGATCGCATTCAGGTGTTCGATCGTTGCCAATTCGCTTTTGGCGCTGGCATCGGTGACGGCGACTTCGGCGGTTCCCCGCGTCCCGCGGGCATCCCATTCGCCAGAGCCCTTCATTTCGATCGATCCAGACGCCTCCGTCAGCAGATGGGAAAGGACCGGGAAGAGGGTGGATGGCTGTAACTGGCCGGGTTTGAAGTCGATCGGATGCAGGTGAAGATCGGCTCGTCCCGCCGCGCGGGCGAAATGGTGGATTCCGTTGATTTCGATGACGAGGGCGCGGCTGGGATTCGCAAGTTCCATCTCGAAGTCGAGTTCGTCGTCGCGTGGCGCAAATCGGGCGCTCAGGGCCAGCTTCGGGAATCGCGCGGCTTTCCGGCTGTCGAAGATCTCGCCGATTCGGAGCTGGCCTCTTGGCAGGGCCGCATCCCGAGATGCGCTCGCCTCGAGCCGGATGTCGCGAATCACTACGGACTGCTTGGCGAATTCGAGTCGGCCGGCTTCGGTTTCGAGAAACGCTTCGAACTCGCCGCCTCGCCGGCTGCTGCGCATTCGAAGCATCGGAAGTTCACCCGACACGCGCTGGGGCTCAGCGCCAATTTGGAATTCGGCCGCGAACGCTGCCGGAGCCACTTCCAGGTCTGTTTCGATACTGCCTTCTCGCGCGATCCGAATGCCGGATTCCGATCGCGATCGCAGGCAGAGGTCGAGCGGTTTCGAGAGCGTCAGGATCGATTGCAGCGCAAGGCCTTCGATCCGGATCTCCACACAGTCCAGCGGCTGGATCGCGATGTCTCCGTCTTCGAAGGCGAACGCGGCCTTGGCTGCCAATGACACCGCACGGGCCGAGGTGTCGGCCGCGAACTTTCCCGCTGCGCTGGCTCCGATCTCGAGATCGCCCGTCAGTGCACTCGGGCTGCCCATCGCGCTCAAGCGAGCGTCGAGGTTCGCCAACGCGTGGTGGAGCTGTAGCCGCGCTTTGGCCTCTAGTTGCTCCGGAGCGGTTTCGACTGCCTGCAGTTCGAAGCTGGCGCGAAGCGGACCCTCTGTGGTGGCGAGTTCCAGCTGGGCGTCATCGATCTCGATCCCCGCTACGGGGAGCGCCGCGGGGCGGCTCGGGTTCGCGCTCGCTGTCTTCGGCTCGAAGATCCGATCGAGGGGGCCGAAGGAGAAACCAGATCGGTCGAGTGTCCCGCGCAGTCGCACGCCGGAGATTTGCAACGCGTCCAGGCGGCTCGCGAAGAGCCCCTGCGCGGAAAAGTGCGCCTCGATCCGCGCGATCTCGAGTCCGTCGCCACTCCCAGTGCTCAGATTCTCGAGTTCGAGCAGCCCGGCATCGAAACGGCTGACCGCAAACACCGCCTCGTCGAGGCCGAGGCGGTGGAGTTGGCGCAGCAAGAGGGTTTCCGCGATCGATTGGCGGTACACGATCGCGGTTCCCACGAGTCCCGCGAGCAGGATGACGACGAGGGCTGCGATGGAGCGGAGCATCCGCCCTCTGGAGCGCTCCTCACCCGCGCCGGCCATCGTCCCTCCATGCCCGTGCGGCTGCCGTTCGATCCGCACGTCGGCCGCTCAACTGTAGCCTCCGGTCGAATGGAGAGGAGTTCTCGATCGGAGATCCGGTGCGGTGGCATCGAGCGCACCGCGGTCAGGCCTCGCCGGGCGATGGGCGAGTGGCGCGGGTCGATGGGCGACGACCCGCGCATCGGAGTCGCCCAGCCCGATCAGCCAGGTGAGGTCGCTTGCTCAATTTCTGCTTGAAGTTCGCTCGCTGTGCTTGCCGCGCGATCGCTCATCTCTCGAGGGAGCCCGCGAAGCCTGGCGCTCGCCCGAACGATCGCGTCCCGGTCGGTTGCTCGCGCTTTGTTTGCCTTCCGAGCGTCGATTCTGCGATCGGTTGCTCGCGCCTGGATTGCGTTCCGGGCGTCGACTTTCCGATCGATTGCTCGCACTCTGCTTGCCTTCCGAGCGTCGATTCGCAGGCCGGTTACTCGCGTATTGTCTTCCTTCGGGGCGTCGACTTTCCGACCGGTTGCTCGCTTTGGGTCTTTCTCTCGAACGTCGACTTTCCGACCGGTTGCTCGCTTTGCGTTGCTCTCCCAAGTGTCGGCCTACCGACCCGTTGCTCGCGTCGCGCTTGTCTCTCTCGCGTCGGCTTAGCGTACGGCTGCTCGCATTGCGTTTGTCTTTCGAGCGTCGCTCATCCGATCGAATGCGCACGTTGCGCTCATTTCCCGAGCGGCGGTCTTCCGTTCGTTCGCTCGCATGGCGTTCGTCTTTCGATTGGCGGCTTCTCGGTTGCGTATTCGTAGACCGGTCGCGCTCAAATCGGCGACTACGCGTGTGCGATCGCTTCGAGTCTCCCGAGCGACGGTCGTTCCTGTCCCGGTTCTGGTATCGATCGGGGTGTCCATCCCGATGGGTCGTCGTGTGGTCGCTCCGGTAGTGGTCCCGGTGCTGGTTTCGATGGTGACTGACGTACCGGTTGCGATACGGATAGCGGTGGTGGTGACCGTAGTAGTAGCCGTAATACGGGTAGTAGTAACCGTAATACGGGTAGTAGTAACCCCATCGACCGTAATCCCAGTAGTTGAAGCTGATGTCCCAGGGGTAGAACCAGCTCGGATAGTAGGAGCCGAATCGGCCCCCTACACAAAAGCTGCTCGAACAATACCCACCAGAGATTGCGATGCTCCGGATGATCCACGACCAGTCCGTACCCGAGTACACCTCGGCGGCGGGTGCGGGTGGATCCGTTTCGCTGTATTCCGCGTTCGCCTCGACCCAGCTGCCGTCCGGACGACGACAGGCGGTCCCGTAGACGATTTCTTCGCGACCGTCGATGATCGCTTCGACCGCGTATTCGCGGCAGACCTGGCCTTCGGGACCTTCGTAGGTCGTGACGGGTGTGAACGCGCCTTCGGTTCCGGTGTCTGGATTCACCCAGGGGGTCGATTCTTCCGTGCGGGCGTATTCGAGGGAATACTGTGCGGTGTCTTCGAGCGCGTCCCAGTCTTCGCTTTCCAGTGCCTGGGCGGTGCCCGCGGCGCCCGCGATTGCAAGCATCAGCGTCAAGCGCAAAACAGTGCGCATCGTCCTTCCCTCCTTCGCGAGAACGCCCCGGCCCTGGAGCTTCCAAAATTCAAGGCCTATTTCGAGAGGGCCCACTTGCTGGGTCCTCCCTGATGACATGGGGTCGCCTCTCGAGTTGCGGGACCACCGACCGTGTGGTTCCGCCTGGGATTGGTCTGCGTTCACACCAGAGTAGACGCGGTGCGGCCACGAGGTATTCACGCTCTCGAAAGGGTATCGGATCCGCTCGGCCGGGTCGCTCGCAGGGCTTCAGTTGCCATGGCCCCGTGGGGGACGCTGGGGTGTTAGGATTGGCTCCAGCTCGCTGAGAGCGGACACTGAAGCGGGACGGCCGTAGAGGGCTGGCACCGCTGGGCAAAGACAGGAGTTCAGGGCGATGGGCGATGTAGAAGGCAAGCGAGCGGGCGGAAAACGAGTCCGCAAGAGCGACGCCGAATGGAGGGGAGAACTCACTCCGGAGCAATTCGAGGTGTGTCGGCAGCAGGGGACGGAGCGGCCGTTTACGGGAGAGTACAACGATTGCAAACGCGATGGCATCTACCGCTGCGCGTGTTGCGGCAATGCGTTGTTCGATTCAGAGGCAAAATATGATTCCGGCACCGGCTGGCCGAGCTTCACGCAGCCGATCGGAGATGCGAGTGTGTCCACGCGGGATGATCGCAGCAGGGGAATCGTTCGGACCGAAGTGATCTGTGCCAGCTGCGATGCGCACCTCGGTCACGTCTTCCCGGACGGGCCGCCCACCACGGGTCTGCGCTACTGCATGAATTCAGTTGCCCTCGAACTGGAAGAGGCGGACGAGTCCTAGCGCGCCAATCATGGCGCCTTGGGTGGATCAATCGGGTGCTCGTCGTAGCATCAAGCCGCGCGCTGTAATCGAATCCTTCCAGATCTGCCGTTTTCCGGTTGTGCGGCCAGCTGTTGCGTGTACCGCCGCACATCCGTGATCTGCACTCCCCCAGGGCCGCAATAAAATTCAGACCTGTGTACCGAGCGGGAATCGGAGGCGTCTTCTCCGCCCCGGCATGCTGTTCCCGAATCGCTTTCCGGCGATCACCATTGCGCGCGACATCCCGCATCTACGCGAATCCGTGTGCGTTTTGGCCGCCCCTTTCGATTGATTCCAGCCATTGGCACAGGCTTTGCTCCTAGGTCCAGCGCCCCAAGTGGGGTGCAGGGCGCGGACGTAGTCCAGAGCCCATCCACAGACGTGAAGTCACGGCTGCGGAAGTATTGGAATAGACATGCTTAGGAGTTGGAAAATGCTGAACCAGATCAAGAAGTTCATGCTGGACGACAGCGGTCTCGAGACCGTCGAGTGGGCGATTGTTGGTGGCGTGATCGTGGCTGTTGGAGCGCTTCTGTTCATCCAGATCGGCGCTGACGTGCTGCGCGGCGTGACCGCCCTCGACACGGCGACTTCCGGCATCTAGTCAATCTAGGTATTCGGAAAATGAGCACCGGAACGATCACGATCGGCTCTTCGAGGCCCGAGGTGCGCCCTGCGAGCGTTGCATGGAGCGCAGCCCTCGGGCTGGGGTTGATCTTGGTTGGTGCGGGGCTCACGAGTTCGACGCCGCTGCCCGTCTTTGGATGGGCAGCGGCGTTCCTCTTCTTTGCGGTGGCAAGCGATCTTCGCTTCCACCGGATACCCAATCTTCTCACGCTTCCCGCGTTGCTCGCTGCGTTGGTCGTTTCTCCCTGGGCGGGCGCAACGAGTGGTCCGATCGAAGCGATGGCGGGTGCCGCACTGGGTTTTGCGTTGCTCGTGGGTCCCTACGCGCTCGGCGGGATGGGGGCGGGGGACGTGAAGGTGCTGATGGTGATCGGCGCCTGGATCGGACCCGAAGCGACTTTTGGAACCGCGGCGTGGGCTTTGATGGCCGGGGGTGCGTTCGCATTGATCATGCTCCTGCTGCGTGGCGAACTCGTTTCTTTCGCTCTGCGTTGGGGTCGTATTTTCTTGAGCATGTTGACATTTCGGCGTGTCTCATATGAACCGCCCGCAGCTGAGTCGATCGCATCAAGTGGCATTCCGTTTGCGGTGGCGATCGCAGTGGGCCTCGCCGCTCAGTGGTATGGGGGTTCTCCGTGGTAGAACGAATCAACAAGGCCGCGCGAAAGCGGCGAGCCGAAGCCGGCACATCCATCGTCGAGGCAACGATCGTACTCCCGGTGATGATTCTGCTCGTGTTCGGAATCGCCGAGTTCGGGATCACGTACACGCAGTGGAACAGCCTGACCAACGCAGTTCGCGAGGGCGCGCGGGTTGGCGTGGTATTTCGATCCCCCTGTGACGCCGGGAACGTCACGAACCTGATCGAAACGACGGTTTCCAATTTTGCGATCGTCGCCTCTGGCGTCGACCCCGCCGATATCGTCACGACCGTCACTGGAGCCTGCGGGGGGACCGGAACCCAGCTCACGGTGAATTCGACAGTTCCGTACAACTACATCGCGCTCGATGCCCTTGCCGGACTTGCACCGACCACGAACTTGAGCGCGCGCTCCGTGATGCGAAACGAGTAACTCGCCAGAGGATCTAGAAGGAGACACAAGATGCAGAATCGACGCGGACTCATTTTCCTTGGCCTGGCCGTCATCATGGGCCTCGCCGCAGCCTGGGTCACATCGGAATTCTCGCCGAAATCCGACGCTGCCAATATTGCAGCAGCCAATACCACGTCCGTAGTGGTGGTGCGTTCCGGCGTACCGGTTGCCACGAGCTTGGCGAGTACGCAATTGAAGCTGGTCGATTGGCCGAGCGAGCACGTGCCCGCGGGCGCATTCAACTCGATCGATGACGCCAAGGGGCGGATCGTTCGGCACCCGCTCGCACAGGGAGAACCCATTCTCGAGTCATCGCTCTACCCAATGGGCTCGTCCGGCGGGCTTGGCGCAGTGATCGAAGACAGCTACCGCGCAGTTTCGGTAAAGGTCGACAACGTAATTGGAGTTGCGGGCTTTGTCGTGCCGGGCTCTCGTGTCGACGTCATGGCGACGGTTCGCCGCGTCGACTGGGATAAGGCAATTCCCTTTTCAAAAGTGATCCTGCAGGATGTTCGCGTGCTCGCGATCGACCAGAAGCTCGAAGAGGTTAAGAGTGGGGAGCCCGAGCTCGTCAGTGTCGTGACACTCGAAGTCAACCCTCAGCAGGCAGAGCACCTGATCTACGTGTCGCACGAGGGACGGCTCCAGCTGGCTCTCCGTACCCCTGGTGATGACAAGAACGTCGTGACGCAGAGAGTCGGAGTTGCTGACGTACTCGACGACCGCAAATTGAGCAAGAAAGAGCCCACCAAGCGGGTGGTGGCTTCCGCCAGCAAGAGGATCAAAATCGTTCGCGGAACCGAAGTCGAGGACCAGAAACTCTGATCGCGCGGGCAGGGGAGCGACTTCAAAACCCGTGTCGAACGCAAATCGAGTCAATGGAGAGTTGTAATGGATGAAAACCAAAACCAGTTCCGGGTAGGCAGCAAAACCGAGCGGGGTTCGATCCTGGTTTTTGCGACTCTCTCTCTGGCAATTTTGCTCGGACTTGCGGCGTGGGCGACTGAGAGCGGGCGCGCGTGGCAGACGCAGAGCCAGCTTCAAGCAGCCGCTGATGCCGCTGCGCTGGCGGGCGTCGGAAATCTGCTATCGCCTGATTTCTCGGCTGTCGACGAAGCGGGGGCTCGCGCCGCAGCAATGGCGTACGGACCCCAGCACGAAGCGCTCGGTAGCAGTATTTCGCTAGCCGCTGTGGACGTCGAGGCCGGTAGCTGGGACATGGCCTCCCAGACCTTTACGCCACTCCCTGGCAATACAGATCCGGATGTCATGCGCGCCGTTCGGGTCATTGCCCGCCGCGATAGCAGCGTGAACGGACCGATCAACACGATCTTCGGGCGTGTGATGGGAATCGATTCGATCACCGTTCGGACCGATGCGGTCGCAGAATGGGGCTTCGCGGGAGGCGGCGGGGCGGGTGTCGCGGAACTGCCGATCGCGATCGACTGCTGTGCGGTTGCTGGCAACGCGCCCGGCGCCGAGTGCACCCAGAACTACTGCGACACCATCACGAATGCCCCTCCGGACCCCGACTGTACGCTTTCGCCGCCGAGTGGGGAAATGGTCACATGCCTCGAGTTCTTTGCGACTCCGACGCAGAACGCATGCTGGACGGTTTTCGACGGAGAAAGCTCCGCGGTGAGCACCAACGGTCTCACCCAGGTCGTCCAGAACGGAAATGCGGGCGAAATCGGCGACGAACCCATCTACCTGGACAACGGCACCAAGACGCCAGTCGTTCAAGACATCAAGGATCGCTTCGATGCCGAGGGGACCGACACGGACGGAGATGGGGTCAAGGATTCGTGGGTCGTATCATTGCCGATGGTCGAGTGTCAAAATCCCGGTGCCAAGTGCGCGAGCGGAACGCCCCAGAACATCGTGGGTTTTCTCTGCTTCGACATTCGCGAGATCATCGTCACTCCAGACAAGGTCATCAAGGGCGACTTCGTCTGCGCGAGTGATCCGCGTTGCGACATGCCCGGACTCGGGCCAGGTGGCAGCGTGATTGGCAGCGTTTCAGCCGACTACCCCGTGATCGTGAACTAGGAGACGCTCATGCAGATCATGGTATTCGTATTCGTGTTCGTCGCAGCGTTGTTGGCCCTCGAGGGCCTGGCGGAGATCTTCAGCAGACGCTCGGATCCGGCTCGTGTGCGAAGTCGACTCACCCATCTCGCTTCGAGAGTCGGTAATGTCGAAATGGAGAGCGGAGGATCGCTCCTTCGCCGCCGCGGAACTTCGCATATCCGAAAGTTGATCGAGCTCGAACTCCTGCTCTACCGAGCCGGCAGCCTCATGAGCGTGCGCCGTTTTCTCGCAATTTCTCTGGCACTTTCAGCGATCGGTTTCTTCGCTGTTTTTACAGTTACGCAGGATTCACTTCGAGCTGCGCCAGCCATCCTGATCGGCATCTTCCCGTTGGTCATGTTTCGCTCGAAGTCGAAAAAGCGCATGCGAGCCTTTGACGCGCAGCTCTCCAGCGGTCTGGAGTTGGTCACCCGCTCGATGCGCAGTGGGCACTCGCTGGTCGCTGGGTTCCAGATGGTCGGCGAGGAACTCGCCGATCCGATCGGAACGGAGTTTGCTGTCGTTGCAGAGGAAGTTCGGCTCGGGCTCGAGCTTCGAGATGCACTCGGAAACCTGATGCGGCGAGTCGATAATGAAAACCTTCCCTATCTGACGACCGCAGTGCTGATCCAGCGTCAGACGGGCGGTAATCTCGCCGAGCTCCTCGATCGACTCAGCACATTGATTCGCGAGCGCGCCCAATTCACCGGGCGGGTACACGCTCTCACTGCCCAGGGGCGTGGGGCCGCGACCTTCCTCGCATTATGGCTTCCCTTCATTCTCTGCGTCCTCTGGGTAATGGCTCCCGATTACCTGATGCCGCTGTTTGAGAATAGCTGGGGGCACATGGTACTTGGCGGCGCGTTCTTGCTCGACATACTCGCCTATTTCCTGGCACTGCGTATCGCAGACGTGGAAGCCTGAGAGGTCAATACGATGAATTTCGCGATTCCCGCTCTCGTTTTCGGTTCTGTTGTGATGCTCGCGTTTGCACTCAGGGCGATTCTCGCACCTCGGAGTGTAGGACGTCGACTCGCGGGCCTCGGCGCGACCAATCAACCCATGGAACTCGAGGGCGATTCGATCGTACATGGTCAGGAAAGTGGTTTGTCGGGTTTCTTTGCGCGAATCGGGCGGGGACGCGAGGGTGGGGATCTGTCCCGTCTGCGAACACGTCTGGTACACGCAGGCTATCGAAAGCCTTCGGCTCCGGGGATCTACTACGGCATTCGCCTCACTCTTGCGCTCGGCGTTCCGGCCATCACCGCGTTGGCGCCGCCGATCTGGGCGCTGAACCCGCTGGTGCAGATCGTATTGCTGATCGGCCAGTCGGGGATTCTCTACGTTCTTCCGAGCATCGTCCTGAACCGCCGAATCGCAGCTCGCCAACACGCAATCACCCGCGCGCTGCCCGACGCGCTCGACTTGATGGTCGTTTGCGTGGAAGCCGGATTTGGCGTCAATCAGAGCCTCGCGCAGGTCGCGGAGGAATTCGAATCCAAGTGCCCAATCGTTTCGATGGAATTTGGATTGGTGGTCATGGAGGCGCGCGCCGGAAAGAGCACGACGGAGGCCTTGCGCGCCCTGGCCGATCGCACCGGTGTATCCGACATCAGTTCTCTCGTCGCGCTTCTGGTCCAGACCGAGCGCTTTGGGACGAGCCTGGCAAACGCTCTGCGGGTGCACTCGGATGCGATGCGCATTGTTCGCATGCAGCGCGCCGAGGAGCGCGCGCAGAAGGCCACCCTGAAGCTGATTCTTCCAAGTACGATGATCTTCGTCGCGCTGCTGCTGATCTTCCTCGCGCCAGGCGCGTATATGATGATCAGCGCACTCCGCGCTGGTTGAGTCCAGACTGATCCGATCGCTTTCGATTCGGAAATGCGCAGTCTGCACTGTGCATGTCTGCCTTCACTGACACTGTATTCCATGCAAAATCCTGGGATTCCCCACACATCCGCGTGAATAGGGCTTGCCCGGGGGGCGCAAGAAAATTCATGCCTGTATCCGGCAGGGGAGTCTTGGGTAGCCACCTACATCGGATCTCATCGCGATCGGAGAGATCGGGCCCCTCATTGATACGCATCCGCTGGCGCAACCAACCACAACATCATGTGTTTCGCCCGGTCCCGTGAACTGAAAATCGGCACTGGCACGACCCTTGCTCATAGGACAAGCGTCCCGCAACGACTGCCCGGAGTTCCCAATGAACTCATGGGAAAGAAGTGAACTTGGGAGAATTCAACCAGTGATGAGCGCTGTGAATCAGGAGACTGGCATGTTTGTACACTACACCACAACAAGTGGACCTTCCGGTAGAGCCGGATGGATGATGCGGATCCTGGTTTGTTCGGCCATCGCCTTGTGGATGCTCGTGCTGTCTGGAACTTCGGTGACGAGTTCGGCTGCGACGCTGAATCCCGCTGAAGGTCCGATTCGACTCGCGCTTCCGCTCAGCGAGCAGGAGCGATTGCACGATCTCGAGATCGAGCGCGGTAAGTCGATCAGCATCACGACGGATTACGCCGTGAAGCGGATTTCGGTGGGCGACGCCGCAATATTGGATGTGGTGGCACTAGGCGATAGAGATATCCAGCTCGTCGCGAAATCGGTTGGCATCACGAACGTGTTGTTCCTGGACAGCAAGGGCAGGCCGCAGGCCGTCATCGAAGTCCATGTGGGCACTCCATTTTCACACATCGAGCGGTCTGTTCAGCGGTTGATGAACAACGACTCGATTCAGGTTGAGGGTGCCGGGAACGCGATCATCCTCAGAGGCAGTGTGCCGAGCGACGTCTTGCTCGATCAGGCCCTCAAGATCACCGAAGGAATGCTTGGCAAGAATGAAGAAGAGACGCGAATCGTCAATTTGATCGAGGTAGGCGGCAATCACCAGGTCATGTTGAAGGTCGTCGTCGCGGAGATGTCTCGCAATCTGAAGCGAGAGTTCGGCACCAACTTCGCCGCGTTGATTTCGACTGGGAAGGGTCCGGTCGGGCTCTTGGGGGGATTTGGAGGCCTGGCGGACGCGGCATCCGGCGTGGGCAAGATCTTCGGATCGTTCTCGAGCCTCGGCGCACTCGAGCTTCTCGAGTTCGTCATGGACATTCTCGAGGAGGAAGGACTCAGTAAGATTCTCGCCGAGCCGACCCTGGTCGCACGAAGCGGAGAGTCTGCAAACTTCCTGGTGGGTGGCGAGGTGCCCATTCCCGTCGTGCAGAGCGGAGCGATCGCTGGATCGATCTCCGTCGAATACCACGAATTTGGTGTGGGTCTTTCGTTTACGCCTACGGTGCTCGGACCGGACCGGATCCACCTCACCGTGAATCCCGAAGTGAGCCGTGCGGATTTCACGTTTGGGACCGAGGTGAGTGGCACGCTCGTACCGGGCTTTGCAACCCGACGCGCATCGACCAGCGTGGAACTCGCTGACGGTCAGAGCTTCATGATTGCGGGCCTGCTCAACGAGGAGATCCGCGAACTTGCTGGCAAGTATCCGCTTTTCGGGAGCGTTCCGATCATCGGCGCTCTATTCCGGAGCACGCAGTTCATCAAGGAAGAGACTGAGCTCGTGATCATCGTTACACCGACCCTCGTCAAACCGCTTGGGCCGGGACCGCATCCTCTCCCAACCGACCATTTCATCGAGCCGTCCGCGGCGGACTTCTACCTGTATGGTGCATTGGAGGGCATGCCGCCTGAAGCTGCCGCTGGCAAGCCGGCTCCGAAGTTCGAGACCGAGGGAATGATCGGTGCAATCGGTAATCGCATCACAACTTCGTTTGAGGGAGGTGCCCAATGAGAACGCTGCAACTGGGAATCCTGGCGGCAGCTGTCGCTGGAATGGTCACGCTGATTGGCTGTGAATCGCTTACTCCGATGGGCCCCTCGCTGGTTCATCAGCATATGGGTGAAGCCGTCCGCGCGAACATCGCCATGCAGACCGCAAATCCGAACGCGAGCCACGACAACATCGAAAATCCACAGGTCGATCCGGATACGGCTGCAATTTTGATGAATCGCTATTACGAGAAGCAGAGTCAGCCCAACACGCAGCAACCGGCGCCGACTGTATTCCAGATCGAATCCAACTGAGCCGCGGATTCGCGATCGAAACGAGATGTGCCATTTGAACGCTTGGGGCTTATTTCGCAACCGGCATACGACAGAGGTTTGAACATGTTTTCGTTCGTCATCTTCTCAGAAGAGCCCGAGTTCGCTGCAGAGATCGAAAAGCAAATCGCGGCGAGCGGGCAGGCGCGCGCAGCGGCTGTGATCAGCGATCCAGATCAGCTTCTCGGAGCTCTGAAGTCCGAACGGCCCGATGGCCTCTTTGTCGATCTGGGCCACGCTCCCCACATCGTTCTCGATCTACTGGAGACTCTGCCGGTAAGGCTGCCGTTGACACTGGTATCCGGGCCGCACACGGAGAGTTCGCTGATCCTGCGTGCCATGCATCTCGGTGTGAAGCACTTCTTTCCGGATGAACTCTCGGAGGCGGAACTGAACTCGGTCCTCGTCGATCTGGTGCGCTCTGCAAGTCCAGATTTGGCGGATTCTGAAGGCCGGGTGGTGTCGGTGATGGGCACCAAGGGGGGCGTTGGTGCGACCGTGCTGGCTTGTCAGCTCGCGGCTTCGCTTCAGGAAGTCGGGGGTCGCGTCGCACTCGTGGATCTCAACTATCCGCTAGGCGATGTTGCGCTGCACTTCGACGTGGATCCCACCTACACGTTGGCAGACCTCGCTCGCGCCGAGGAGGAACTCGACGCCACCTACCTTCGCACCATCCTCAAGGGCCACGAGAGCGGTGTTCAGATCCTCGCGGCTCCTACGCTGATGGAGGATGCCGAGAGCATTCGAAGCCTTCACGTCGAGAGGGTGCTGCCGATCCTGCGATCCGAGTTCGATTGGGTGATCGTGGATGTTTCCCGCAGTTGGAACGAAGCCAGTGTCCAGGCGTTGACCCTCTCCGATCAGGTCTTGTTGGTGAGCCTCTTCGATGTCCCGACGTTGAACCACGCCCGTCAACACAAAAAACTCCTCGAAGGGCTGGCGCTCAATGGATTGCGGACTCGCATGGTGGGAAACCGCCACTCGAAGGGCGACGCGGTAACGGTGAGTGATTTCAAGCGCGTCTTGGGGAGTGAGCCCGATGCGCTCATCCCGAACGACTACGCGACAACAGCCGAAAGTGTCAATCAGGGTCGGCCAATCGGGCAGATGGCACGCGGGAGTGCAATCCACAAAGCCTATCGCCAGCTCGCATTCGACGTCTACGCGTGGTGCGGCGTCGATGCCCCGCAATTGAAGCCCGCTCAAAGCATCGCCGGCCGGTTCCGCGGCGTGTTCTCCAGGAGGTCTTAACGTGGCTCTGCTCGATCGTCTGAAAGGTTCTTCGCCGTCGCCTGCCGCGGCAACCCCCGCCAAGCAGCCGACGAACGGCAAGCGAACTCCCTCGGTACCTGGGCGAGATGCGCTGTACCAGGATTTGAAGTCGCGGGTCCACAATCGATTGTTCGATGTGATCGACTTCGCGCGCATTTCGACGGTAAGCGAAGACCGGGTCTGCTCGGACATCGCGACCGCAACGGTTCAGATCCTCGAAGAAGAGAAGTTCCTGCTGACGTTGGAAGAGCGCGAGCGCTTTGTGAAAGAGATTCAAGACGAAGTCTTCGGCCTGGGCCCGCTCGAGCCCCTGCTTCAGGATCCGACGATTTCGGACATCCTGGTCAACGGCAGCGGCCACATCTTCATCGAGCGGCGCGGCAAGCTCGAGAAGACGGTCGCTCGCTTCAGGGACGACGCCCACCTGATGCGTATCATCGACAAGATCGTATCCGCTGTGGGACGAAGAATCGACGAATCCTCTCCGCTGGTCGACGCGCGGCTCGCGGACGGCTCTCGCGTGAACGTGATCATTCCCCCGCTCGCTCTCGACGGGCCCGCGATGTCGATTCGCCGATTTGGAACCGATCCCCTGACGGTCGAAAATCTCATCGAATATGGGGCGCTCACGCCTGAAATTGTCGAGCTCCTGAGTGCAATCGTCGCGTGCCGATTGAACGTGCTGATTTCCGGTGGCACGGGCTCCGGTAAGACGACCCTGCTCAATGTGGTTTCGAGTTTCATTCCCCGAGACGAGCGCATCGTCACGATCGAAGACTCGGCGGAACTCCAACTGAAACAGGATCATGTAGTCAGGCTCGAGACACGCCCCGCGAACATCGAGGGCACCGGACGGATCGCGCAGCGCGATCTCGTGATCAACAGTCTTCGGATGCGCCCCGACCGCATCGTGGTCGGTGAGGTTCGAGGAGCGGAGTCGCTCGACATGCTGCAGGCGATGAACACGGGTCACGACGGTTCGCTGACGACGGTTCACGCCAACACACCCCGGGACGCGCTGAGTCGCGTCGAGACGATGGTCGCGATGGCGGGGCTCGACATGCCCCAGCGCTCCGTCCGCAGCCAGATCGCGTCGGCGATCGATGTGGTGGTCCAGCTCTCGCGCCTCAGCGATGGCCGGCGAAAACTCGTGAGTCTGCAGGAGATCACCGGCATGGAGGGCGATATCGTCACCATGCAGGAGATCTTCACCTTCGAACGGCTGGGGATCGATGCCGATGGCAACGTGCTCGGAGACATCGTACCGACCGGTGTTCGGCCGAAGTTCGCTGAAAAGCTCAAGCTAGCTGGACACCCGCTCCCGGCGAACCTCTTCGAGCGGCACGCCAAATAGCGCTGGCATCAAGTCCCAAAAACCGGCTGCCGATGAGAGAGCGGATGACTCATGCACTCCATTTGCCGGTTCGGGTTGCTTCTGTACTCGTGGCCGGTCTCGCTTGGCTGGCCCTGACGGGCTGTGCATCGCCGTGGGGCGCTACGGAGACCGAGACTTCGCTCGAAGAGTACCGCCAGTACATGGCCGAGAGGGCCGCGGCGGAGGTCGAGGAGACTGAAGAAGACGACAAGCCGACGTTCGAGGAAACGTTGGCCGCGGCTCATCGCTCCCATCGCGCCGGAGACTCCGAGCAGGCGATGCGGCTCTACTTCGAGGCCTTCCGTCTGAATCCGACGGATTCGCGTCCCCACGAAGGGATCGCCTACCTCAATTTGGCCCGTCAACCCGACCAGGCCGAAGGTGTTTTCCAGACGGTCATCGAGTCCGATCCGAATTCGACAATGGCTTACGTAGGCTTGGGGCTGGCAAAGCTCGCGCAGGGGGATACCGAGGAGGCGGCGGGCTATCTCGAGACGGCGCTCGAGTTGGATCCCTCGTCGCCCGACGCTCACGGCGCATACGCGCTCGTGCTCGGTGAGATGCAGCTGTATCAAGATGCACAGGAACACGCCCGCCTGGCCGCCGAGCTGGCGCCGCAGAATTCGGCAATCGTCAACAACTATGGAATTGCCAATCTTCGAGCGGGCGATGCCGTCCTGGCGGAAAAGGCCTTCCGCAGTGCGATCGCGCTCGAACCGAATGATCCCGCCTACCGCAACAATCTCGGAATTGCGTTGGGAAGACAACGCCGATACGCGGATGCCATGAGCGCATTTCGATCCGCGGGAAGCGAACAGGCCGCTGAAAACAACCTTGGTTACGTCTACTACATGAACGGACTGCTAGACGATGCGGTGGCCCATTACGAGTTGGCCCTTCAGGCCGAGGGCAGTGACAAGTTGAAGATCCTGCGCAACCTCAACGCCGCCCTCGACGCCAAGCAGGCCGCGGAAAGCGCCCCGCAAGACTGATCCTCGCCGTACCCGGCGATTCATTCGCAGATCGCTCGGCCATTCATTCATCTCTGCTGGCAATTCGCGAGAGGTGCTCTCCGATCGACTTGTCCCGATGCCAGTCCATCAATTCGAGAATTTCCGTACTCCGCTCGCTCGCGTAGGGCCCCGGGTTCGCTGCGCTCATGCGTTGCGGATTGGGCAGCACGGTGGCGAGCAGCGCAGCTTCGCTCGGGCTCAACGCAATGGCCTCGGTGTTGAAGTATCGGTCGCTCGCTGCCCCCGCGCCGAACAGGCAGGGACCGAACTGCGCGATGTTCAAATAGACTTCGAGGATCCGTCGTTTCGACCACACCCGCTCGAGCCAGGCGGTAAACCACACCTCCAGTCCCTTGCGGACCAGGCTCCGACCCGGCCAGAGGAACAGGTTTTTCGCCACCTGTTGGCTGATGGTGCTCGCTCCGCGCAGTCGGCTGCCGTCGGAGTGATCGGTGAGTGCCCGGCTGATTGCGTTCAGATCGAAGCCCGCGTGCTCGAAGAAGCGCTGGTCTTCGGCGACGATCACGGCGAGGCCGAGATCCGGCGCGATCGCTTCGAAGTCCAACCATGAATAATCCACCACGTCGCAGCTTCGACCCGTGGCGGGGTCGAAAACGCGGCTCAGGAGCATGAACGACGTCGTCGGCGGCGCGATCGATGCGAGCAGGGTGACGGGGATTGCGGTCGCGGCGACCCCGAGAAGCAGAACCAGTGCGAATCCGAGCGCAACGGCTCTGAACAGTCGGCGTTTTTTCGCTCGGCTGCGCGCGCGCGGTTTGCTTCTCGGCATGGGCCCCGCAGCCTACCAATACCCGCTGGGCTCGCCAGACTGGCCGCACCGCCCGCTGCGCGGGTGCGGCGATCGAGCTGGGGCGGAATGCGAGAAGCGCGGGGAGAGAATCTCCAGCGGAGCCGCAGCGAGCGGCAAGGCTCGACCGCGGCTTTCTGGCGCTACAGTCCAGCCGCGAATTTTTGGTTTCGAGGGGGCGATGTCGATCCGCGCGTCATTTCTCGCCGCCACCGCGATTGCATTCGTCGCGTGTGCGGCGCCGACTTTTTGGGTTCCCGAGCAGCCGCTCCAGAGGCCGGCCGTGGATCGGCTCGGCGAATCTTCGCTTCGGATCCGCTGGCCGGAGTCTTTTTCGAGCGGTGCGGTGGTCGTCTACCGCGGGATCGACCCGTCCTTCATCAATCGTTCCATTGCACTCGCGGTGGTGGAAGGTCAATCGGTGGTTCTGACGGATGCCGACGACCCCAACATCCGGGGCAGCCGAAGACTCTATTTCGAACTCGTACCGGCATCGGGTGGCGCATCGGTCGTGACCGCCGAACGGCGGCTGCCACTGGCGTGCTGCGACAATTTTCGCGATCTCGGTGGCTACGAGACGAGGGATGGTCGGACGGTTCGCTGGAATCGCCTCTACCGGACGAGTGAACTATCCAAACTGACTCGTTCAGACCTCGAGTATCTATCCCAGTTCGACGTCAAGCTGGTGTGTGATTTTCGCTCGGATACCGAGCGCAGCGCCAGGCCGGACCGCACCATCGACGATGAGCCCGAAATCCTCGACCTGCCGGTAAATCAGGAAGGTGTCGATCCCGAGGGTCTGCGGGTGAAGATCCGGACCGGCGGCCTGGTGGCCCTCGGACTCGAGCAGACGATGCGGGACGCCTATCGAGCCTTCGTCAACGACTACTCGGCGGAATGGACCGCGATGTTTCAGCGCCTGGTGCGGGAAGAGAACCTGCCCACCGTGGTGCACTGCACGGCTGGTAAAGACAGGACCGGGTTTGCATCCGCTCTCGTGCTGCTCGCGCTAGGCGTTCCCGAAGAGACCGTTTTCGAGGACTACCTGAGAACCAACTACTATCAGCAGGATTTCTTCCGGTTCATTCTTCGCTGGATTCCGCTGTATTCCTTCTTCAGGACCGACCCCGAAGACATGCTGCCATTGATCGAGGCGAGGCGGGAATATCTGCAGGTTGCTCTAGACGAAATGGTGGCCCGCTACGGTTCGGTCGACGCCTACCTCGAGCAGGCGCTCGGGCTGGATACCGGAATGCGCGCGAAGTTGGAGCATCATTTCCTCGAGTAGAGGCTCGCCCGGCCTGCTCGCGATCGGCTAGACCCCGCCACCAATTCAGCTAGGCTGGAATGTGTTCCCCCGTGTGGCGCGCCTCCGCGAAAGCGCCACAGAAGGATTCGATGAGATCGGAACTTCGCAATTGGGGCGAGATTCTGCGCACCCAGAATCTCTCTCCCGGACGGGTGATGGATCCCGTATCGCGCTGGCTGCTGATTGCGCGGGCCAGCCTCTTCCCATTGACGATCACGTCCGGGGCGATCGGTGGGCTGCTCGCGCTGGGCAATCCCAACGCCCGTTGGGGGTGTTTCGCGATTGCGCTTTTCGCTCTGGTCCTGGCCCAGGCCGCCAGCAACATGATCAACGACTTCCTCGATCTCGAAACCGGCATCGATGCGGACGAGTACCGTCGCGTCCAAAACGCCCCCCACCCGATTCTCTCCGGTTTGACGTCGAAGGCCGGCCTGATTCTCGCGATCGCGCTCGCCGAGCTGCTGGCCCTCGGAAGCATCCTGTACCTCACCGAGGTTCAGGGCTGGCCGGTGGCGGCTTTCGCGTTGCTCGGGATCTTCGCGGGCGTCGGCTACGGTGCGCCGCCCATTCAACTGAAACATCGCGGCCTCGGCGAGCCCGCGGTGGCGCTGGTCTGGGGCCCATTGATGATCGGCGGTACCTACTTTGCGACGACGGGCGGCCTCGAACCCTGGATTCTGGTCGCCAGCCTGCCGTACGCGTTGCTCGTCACGGCCGTCCTGATCGGAAAACACATCGACAAGATCGAATTCGATTCGCAGCGCGGGATCGGGACGCTGCCGGTTCGCATGGGCGTGGATCGCGCGCTGTTCCTGAACCAGCAGCTGATGGTCTTGTTTTTCGTCTTTGTCATCTGCCTGGTTCTCGTCGGGAAAGTCGGTGTCTGGGCTCTGCTCGTGCTCGTAGCCGCACCCCAGCTTTGGCGGGCGCTGAAGATCCACTCGCAGCCGCGCCCCGAAACCGTGCCTCCCGACTTCCCCTACTGGCCGCTTTGGTACGCGGTGCCCACTTTTTCGCTGGCGCGAATCGCGGGGGCGCTCTTCGTTCTCGCTTTGCTTCTGGACGCGATCTTCCCGCTGCCATTGGGTTGACGGGCCAGAGCCAGCCCGTCCGATCGTCGCACGACCCCATACTGGGGTCGCGCTCTCATAGGATCAGCAGGGCTTTCTCGATGGCTTCGGCTACGCCGCCTTCGGCGTTGCTGCGGACCACGCGATCGGCGCTTTGTTTGACTTCTGCAGCGGCGTTTCCCATCGCGATCCCGAGTCCGGCGCGGCGAATCATCTCGATATCGTTGGTGTCGTCTCCGATGGCGATGATTTCTTCTGGCACGACGCCCGCCTCGGCGGCGACCGCTTCGAGCGCAGGCCATTTCCCCGACTTCGGCGACAGGAATTCGAGGATCAGCCCCTGATAGTTCTTGTTGATCAGGGTGTGGGTGTGGAGTCGATCGCCGAATTCGTCGCGCGCTTCTTGGCGCAGCGCCGTGAGCGTCGCCTCATCGGCCATCGTGCTCACCATGATCACGTCGGATCTCGGTTGACTGTGCAGGTCGTCTACCGTCTGAAAGAATTCGGTGTTGTCGTTCAGGTATTCGCGCTGGTAGGCGTGGGTCTCCGAGCAGCGCTCCGTGATCAGATCGACGTGATCGTGATAGGTATCGACGTAGACGAGTGGCGATCCCCGACGGCGAACGAACGCAATGACCGAAGCGTACTCGTCGACTGGAAGGTAGGCGTGTCGCAGGGTTTCGCCGCTTTGGATGTTCTTCACCAGGGTGCCGTTGTTGATGACGATGCTGCCTTCGAGTTGGAGCTCCTGGGCCCAGGGAAGGGCGGTTCGAAAGCGTCTGCCCGTGCAGAGGATGACCCAGAGGCCGCGGCGTCGAGCGGCCGCGACCGCTTCGCGGACCGCCGCGGGCAACTTTCCGTACGGGTCCAGAATCGTTCCATCGATGTCGAGCGCAAGGATTCGGTAGCTCACAGGACAGGCAGTGTGCCGTGCCGCGGTGCGCGTGGAAAGCCCGGCCGGCCGAATCCGGCGCGCTCGCCGCGGATCACCCTCGCAGATGGCGGCGGTAACGCCCGCAAAGGTGTTACGATCGCCTCCATACCGAGGTCGTGTGCATGCGAATTTCGTTCGCCGCCGCCAATCGCCGGACCGCCGTGCGCCTGCTGTGTGCGGTCTTGGCCAGCCCTGCTTTCGCGCTGGTCGCGACCGCCGAATCGCCGGACGGGCAGCCGCTCTATCAACTCCCGGAGCCCGGCAGCTACGAGCTGCCGGTGATCGACCGGGTCGGGCGCTACGAGCTGCTGAATGCCTCGGGAGAGCGCGTTCCCCTGCTGGATATCCAGCCCGGGGGCTGCGCGGTGGTTTCCTTCGTGTACGCGAGCTGCCCAGACGCCGGCGGATGCCCATTGGTGCTGGCATCGCTGCGGCGAATGGATCGGACGCTCGCGGCGAATCCCGATCTCGCGCGTCGCGTCCAGCTGGTGACGGTTTCGTTCGACCCCGTGAACGACACGCCAGAGCGTTTGGCAACCCTTCGCGATCATTTGAAACCAATTGGAGAGTGGCACTTTCGGACCGCCGGATCCGATCGGGAGATTCGCCCCGTGCTCGATGACTTCGGGCAGGATGCTCTCCGGCTCGTGTCAGCGGAGGACGGAAGATCACTCGGTGTGATCCGCCACATCGCCAAGGTATTTCTCGTGGACTCCGATCACGCGATCCGAAACATCTACAGCACTGGATTTCTCGACCACAAAATCTTGCTCCGAGACATAGAGACCTTGCTCCTCGAAGAGCAGCCGTCATCGGAGCCTCAACGGGGAGCGGGTCGATGAAATCACCTGCACGGTTGCCCAAGCTGGTCCTGGCCGCTTTGTTTTCCGCGATCTCCCTGTTCGAAGCGAGCGCTGCTGAGACCCGGGTCGAGCTGTTGACGATCGGCCCCGATTACGCGATCGATACGCGCTTCGGCCACATCCTGCTCCGCGTTATCGACGCAGAAACCGGTCGGGACGATGCCTACGACTTTGGCGTTGCGGACTTTCAACGCCCGGGTTTCATGGTAGAGGCGGCAATGGGGCGGGCGAAGTTCTGGCTGCGCCGTTCGTCCACCCAGATTCGCTTCGAAGACTATCGGCGCAGGGATCGCCAGATCCATACCCAGCGTTTGAACCTGGCGGACGACCAGATCGCCTACCTGCTCGAGCGGCTCGAGTGGAATCTTCAGCCCGAGAATGTCGAGTACGCCTACAACCACGTTGCCGACAATTGTTCGACTCGTCTGCGGGATCTGCTCAACGACGTGACGGGCGGGGCCGTTCAGCGGGCCGCCTACGCAATGTCGATCGAGCGCACCTACCGCGAAGAAATTCTGGCCGCGGGGTCCGGGCGGATGCTCGCGCTGATCGCTCTCGACCTCGGCGCGGGACCGCACGGTGAAGACCGGGTAGGCGCCTGGCAGCTGAGCTTCATGCCCCACCGAATGCGCGAAATTCTGGCCGCCACGGAGAATCCCGCGCTCGGCGAAGGCACGCCATTGGTCGCCTTCGAGGAAGTGCTGTATCAGCGCAAAGCGGCGCCTGCGGTTGGAGGCAGTGTTCGAGCCGGTCGCGAACTCGTCGTGGCGATCGGGGCCGTCCTGGGCCTGCTCTTCGGGCTCAGTGGCTTGACGGCCTGGTGGACCCGCGGAAACGTCGCGTGGCTTTCCCGATTGGCGGGGCTGGTATTGGTCTCGACGGCCGCACTCTTCGGCTCGCTGGGTCTCGCGTTGCTGCCGATTTCGCTCTTTTCGACCGGTACGATCTGGATGAGCAATCAAAACGCGTGGATCTTCTTTCCGTTGGATCTCGTGTTGTTGGGACCCGGTCTGCGCTGGATCTGGACCGGTCGCGCGACGCTGGCAACCTGGTCTCGCGCCTACATCGATCTCCGATTTCTGATGGTCGTGATCGGTTGGCTGGGTGTCGCCCACCCCCAGGAAACTGGAGCTTTCGCGCTCGCGGCGGCCTTGACGCTGATTGGACTGCGGACTCAGCCCCTGAAAGGCGCCTGGCCGCCGCCTGCCGAGTTGCCGACGCCGCAGTCGAAGGAGGCCTAGCCGGTGCCGGCTGGCCGCCGCCGACTCTCGTGTTGTACGGTCCGCGTTCCATGAAGATCGGATTGGTCGGATTCCCCGAGAGCGGCAAGAGCACGGTGTTTGGCGCCCTGACGGGCCTCGCCGTGGAGACGGGCTACGCGGCCGGCCGCGACAAGGTCAACGTCGGGGTCGTCAAGGTTCCCGACCCGCGCGTCGACGCGCTCGCAGAGCTCTACAAGCCCAAGAAGACCACCTACGCCGAGGTTGCGTTCACGGACCTCGGCGGAGCGGGCGGGAAAGGCCTCGATCGCAAAACCCTCAATGCGATGCGCGAGGTGGATGCGCTCTGCCAGGTGGTGCGCGCATTTCCGGACGCAGCCGGCGAACCGCCGCAGCCGTTGCGGGAGATTTCCGACCTGGAGACCGAGACGATTCTCGCGGATCTCGAGTTGGTGGAGCGCCGCGTCGAGCGCCTCGCCAAGGACCGCAGCAATCCGCGCGAACTCGAACTGCTGCAGCGCATCCAGGCACACCTCGAGGACGAACGACCGCTGCGCTCCTTCGAACTCAGCGAAGAAGAGAGCAAGATGATCGCGGGCTACGCGTTGCTCACCCAGAAGCCACTGATGCTGGTGATCAATGTCGACGAGGGCAGCATCGGTTCCGAGGTCGATCCGGAAATCGCGGCGAGTGCGCGCGATCGCGGACTCGGGGTCGTGGTGCTCTCCGCACAGGTCGAAATGGACATCGCGTCGATGCCCGAAGAGGATCAGATCGAATTTGCCACTTCACTCGGCCTTGACGAGCCCGCGCGCAATCGCTTCATCCGCGCCGCCTACGAGTTGATCGACCTCGTGTCGATGCTGACCTCCGGTCCCGACGAGTGCCGGGCGTGGCCGGTGGCCCGCGGCTCCCGGGCCGTGCGGGCGGCGGGTAAGATCCACTCGGATATCGAGCGCGGCTTCATCCGCGCCGAGGTCATCAACTGGAAGGACCTGATCGAACACGGCAGCGAGGCCAAATGCCGCGAAGCGGGCCTGGCTCGGGTCGAGGGCAAGGACTACATCATGCAAGACGGCGACGTGGTCCACTTTCGCTTTAACGTCTAGGCTGGCTGCGCGTTGGCCTTCGGCCAAAGCTTATGCGGCGTCGCATGCCCCCATTCTGGGGTCATGCTCCTGGGTGGGGAGAATGGGAGATATGCCGGATCCTGGACCGTCACTGAACGAGACCATCGAGGAGTTGCGCGAGGCGCTCGAAGCCCCCGACGATCTGGATGAGGAGCTTCGCGCCGAGCTGCGCAGCGCGGCCGAGGAGATTCTCGAGGCCCTCGATCCCGACCACGAGCGAGAGCTGTCGAGTTCTCTGCGCGATCGCCTGACCGACAGCCTCGAAAGATTCGAAAAATCCTACCCGAAGATCACGGAGACGATTGGTCGCCTGGCGGATGCGCTGAGCGATATGGGGATCTAGCCCGCGCAGCGCCGTTACTGGCGGGGTGGGCCATCGGCCAGCTGCACCGAACAGGCTGGCGCCGGCTTGCCGGCGAGAGGGTCACCATGCGGTCACCCAGCGATGATGCACCCGTCCAGCGGGCCGGCTTCGACGGCCGAGCCACCCCGGGCCCTGGCGCGACGGTGCGGCTCCCGAGCGATATCCTTAGCTAGCCCGCGCACGCGGGACCGCTGGGAGCGACGAAGCTCATGGACGCGAAGCTCTTGCAAGGCCTCGCCCACAAACACGGAACCCCCGTGGTGGTGGTCGACCACGACGCAATCCGCCAGAACTACGAGACATTCAAGAAGCATCTCCCGAGGGTGCAGGTCTACTACGCGGTGAAGGCGAACCCCGCACCCGAGATCCTGCAAACGCTCTATCGAGCGGGCGCCGGTTTCGACGTTGCGTCGATGCCGGAGTTCATGCTCGTCTACGACAACATTCGGGATCTATCGGCTGCCGATCAGCAGGATTACATCTGGGACAAGATCATCTACGCCAATCCGATCAAACCCAAGCAAACGCTGCTGGCCCTCGATCAATACAAGCCGCTGGTCGTCTTCGACAACCCCGTCGAACTCGAGAAGATCCAGCAATACGCGCCGCACGCCGGGCTGGTGTTGCGCCTTCAGGTGCCCAACACCGGATCGATGGTGGAACTCTCCTCGAAATTCGGTTGCGATCCGGGCGACGCAGCCGATCTCATCTCGGAGGCCGGCCGCCTCGGGTTGGTGGTGGAAGGGCTCAGCTTCCACGTGGGAAGCCAGTGCACCAATTTCGAGAACTTCGTGCAGGCGCTGAACATCGCCGCTGCCGTGATGCAGGAGGCGCGTTCTCGCGGCCACGAGCTGAAGAGCATCGACATCGGGGGAGGATTCCCGGCGCCGTACGACGAACACGTCAAGCCCTTCGCGCAACTGGCCCGAAAGATCAACCACGAGATCGACCGGCTCTTCCCGAAGGATCTGCACATCCTGGCCGAACCGGGCCGCTTCCTGGTCGCCACGGCAGCCGCGTGCGTCGCGCGCGTGATCGGTGTCGGTGTCAGGAATGGAAAGCAGTGTTACTACATCGACGACAGCGTGTATCACACCTTCAGCGGTGTCATCTTGGATCACTGCCGGTACCGCTTGCGCGCTTTCAAACAGGGCGAAACGGAGATCTGTACCGTATTTGGGCAGACTTGCGACGGTCTCGACACGATCTCCCATGCGGAAGACCTGCCGAAGCTTGCGATCGACGATCTCGTCTACTCCGAGAACATCGGCGCCTACAGCACCGCATCATCGACCTGGTTCAATGGATTCCCGCCGGCGCAAATGGTGCACATCAATCTCTGAGCAGCGCGTGGCAGCGCGGGATCCTCGTGACGCGATTCTGCGCTGCTCGAAGGGGGCGCCTCGCATCGGGCACCGAGGGAAACTGAACTTATTTTCCCATCAGCCAAAAAGCGGCCTACCGACACGACAGGCGATGCCGTGAATGACGCGTGCAAAGGGCGCCAAAAAGAATTCAAGCAGCGCTATCAGCAGAAGAGATCTTCGGGGATGCCAGGGAAGGGGAGAGAAGGAAGTCCTTCCGCCTGATCGTGTGTCAGATTCAAATTAGGCGGATCTGTATAGACGCCTCTCCTGTTTGAACCGGCCGGGTTCTTCGAAGACGCTTCGACTCGCATTCGATCGCCGTGTCCAATCTTATTTGATCAAGCGAGTTGCGCGGGTGCGAACTCAGGGGTATTCCCCACTCCCAACGGACAAGAGCGGAACGAGGAGAAGCGAGCGTGAAAAACATCGACCGAACTCATTTGAACGAGCTGATGCAGCGCGAGCGGCAGAGTTTTCGTGAGCGGCACCCGCAATCGGGAAAGCTCTTCGAGGACGCGAAGAGTTCGCTGTTGTACGGCGTTCCGATGAACTGGATGGCGCGCTGGCCCGGCGACTACCCGCTGTTCGTGGATCGCGCCGAGGGTGCGCGCTTCTGGGACGTCGATGGAAACGAGTTCGTGGACTTCTGTCTGGGCGACACGGGCGGCATGGCGGGCCACGCCCCCAAGTTCGCCGTGGACGCGGTGGCCGCACAGTCCGCCAAGGGCATCACCCTGATGCTGCCCACCGAGGACGCCGCCTGGGTCGGCCGCGAAATGACGCGGCGCTTCGGGCTCCCGTACTGGCAGTTCGCGCTGACGGCCACCGACGCCAACCGATTCGTCATCCGTTGGGCGCGTTCCATCACGGGCCGCACGAAGATCGTGGTGCACAACTGGTGCTACCACGGCACCGTCGACGAGACCATCGTCAACCTCGACGAGCAAGGCCGCACCGTTCCGCGAGACGGCAACGTGGGCGCCCCGGTGGCGCTCGATCAGACGACGCGCGTGGTGGAGATCAACGATCTCGATGGGCTCGAGGCCGCGTTGGCCCAGGGCGACGTGGCGGCCTGCCTGTTCGAACCGGTGCTCACGAACATCGGCATCGTGCTGCCGGAGCCCGGCTACCACGAGGCGGTGCGAGAGCTGTGCACGAAGTACGGCACGCTGCTCGTGATGGACGAGACCCACACCATCAGCGCCGGTCCGGGCGGCTGCACCCAGTTGTGGAACCTGCAGCCCGACTTCGTGACCATCGGCAAGACCCTCGGCGCCGGCGTGCCGTGCGCGGCGTACGGCCTCTCCGCCGCGATCGTCGAGCGGATCTACGCCGACCCCGAATACCGCAACGCCGATGGGGGCGGCATCGGCGGCACCCTCGCCGGCAATGCGCTGTCGCTGGCTGCCATGCGCGCCACCCTCGGACAGGTACTCACCGACGCCGCCTTCGTGCGCATGATCGAGCTGGGCGAGCGCTTCGAGCGCGGTGTGCAAGACGTCATCGCCAGCCGCGAACTGCCCTGGCACGTGGTGCGCCTGGGTTGCCGCGTCGAGTATCTCTTCCGCCACGCAGTGGCGAGAAATGGCGCGGAGGCGGCGGCCGGGCAGGACGAGCAACTCGACCCCTTCATCCACCTCTACATGCTCAACCGCGGCGTGCTGATCACGCCCTTTCACAACATGGCGCTGATGTCGCCAGCCACCACGAGCGCCGACGTCGACCGTCACGCCGAAGTGCTTGGGAAGGCGGCCGACGAATTGACTGGACGCTGACCGGGGCGCGTGCGAGCCGCGCTCGGCGCGGCGAGGACGAAGCGCCCTCACTGGAGGCGCTTTTTCACCCCGGTACCATGGTCGTGTGGGATCGGCAGCCTTCAACACCCTGGTCATTCTCGGACCGACAGCCTCGGGGAAGACCCACCTGGGCGTCGCGCTTGCGGCCGAGTTGGGTGGAGAGATCCTCTCTGTGGATTCGCGGCAGGTCTATCGGGGGCTGGATATTGGATCTGGAAAAGACCTGACCGAGTACAACGTGGACGGCCGTGCCATTCCCTATCACCTGATCGACATCGTCGACCTGGATACGGAATACAACGCGTACATGTACCAGCGCGATTTCTATGCCGTTTTTGAGCAGCTGACGTCGCGCGCGATTCTGCCGGTCGCCGTAGGCGGGACGGGCCTCTATCTGGACGCTGTTCTCCAACGATTCCGCATGGTCGAAACACCCGAGAATGGCGGCCTGCGGCGCGAGCTGGCGAACTATTCGGACGCTGCACTCGCGCTTACGCTCCGTTCGCTCAAGCCGAAGCTCCACAACACCACCGACCTCACCGAGCGCGCGCGAATGATTCGGGCGATCGAAATCGCGATCCATCTGCGGGACACCCCCCCGCCCCGCTCACCCGACATCCGGCCGCTCGTCCTGGGCACGCGTTGGGAACGAAGTGAACTCCGCGCACGCATCCTCCAGCGATTGAAGGACCGCCTCGACCAGGGACTGATCGAGGAGGTGGCGCAGCTTCTCGATCGCGGCGTGAGGCGTAAGAGGCTCCATTCCCTGGGTCTCGAGTACCGCTACGTCTCCGAATACCTGGCTGGAACGATCAAGAACAAGAACGACCTGACCCAGAAGCTCGCGAACGCGATCGGCCAATACGCAAAGCGTCAGGAAACCTGGTTTCGCCGCATGGAACGAAACGGCACCGAAATCCACTGGATCGATCGCGGAGACCCGGATACCGCCGCGGCTGTGAGCCGTCAGTTGAGATCTTGACGCATCGAGAGGAAGAGCAAACGCCCGGCATTGGAACGCGGGAGGAAAGAGAACCTGCGGAATGCGAATTGGCCGCATGGAAGACCCCAAGCCTTCGCTACGAAAACGCCCTTGCGGCCTCACGGGTTTCGACGACGTGTAGTACCCTATCGCTCGATTTCGACTTTGACAGATGAGTCCGTCATTGAAAGGAGTACTTGGATGGCATCCGCACGTAGTTTCTCCGCGATCGTTACGGCTTTTGCGTTTCTTGCGATTTCGGTGTCCTCGGCCTGGGGGCAGGCGCTTGATATTCCCACCATCGTCACCGGAGCCCACGGCACCGACAGTTGGGCGAGCCTTCACTACGCCCACCAATTCAAAACCGACATCGACGACACTCTGACCGAGATGTCCCGCGACTCCGTGCAGCTGATCGCAGGCCACCGATTCCAGCTGAACGACGACGTCTTTCTGATTGGCAACGTCGCCTACCAGGGCAGCTACTACGACTTTTCGAAGAACAACGACCCGGCACAATTGGTCTGGAACGACATCCATCAGGCGGGTTTGTTGATGGGAGTCGGCTGGAAGGCCAGCGAGAATTGGACGCTCGTGGCGCTTGCCCTGGGCCGGACCTCCGGTGAAAGCGGTGCCGACTTCGGCGATACGCTCACGGGCGGCGCTGCCCTTGCCGTCGACTATACGTGGAACGAGAACCTGACGACGGGTGTGATCCTCGGCGTCATCTCCCAGCTCGAGGACAGTGCCGCGATCATGCCGATCCCGACGATCGACTGGCGCTTTGCGGAAGGCTGGCGATTCCAGTTCGGCGTCGCCGAGATGGCCTACCCGGGGATTGGTCCGGTGCTTTCCTATCGCTCGGGCCCGTGGCAGTTTGCGCTCGGTGGGAGCTTCCAGAAGCGCCGGTACCGGCTGGACGACCGTCGGGGTCCGATCGATGAGGGCATCGGTCAGGAGCAAAGCTTTCCGATCTTTGTGCGCGCGGGTATCTCACCGACTCCGAAGATGGATCTCTCATTCATGATCGGCACGGCCCTCGGCGGCAAGATCCGGTCGGAACAGAACGGCGGAGCCAGGATATTCGAAAGGAATTACGATCCGGCCCTGATCCTCGGCCTGAATGCCGGCTTCCGGTTCTGAGCGAAACCAGACGCCGCGAACGGGGTACCGCTGGGATCCGTCAGCGGAGAAGGAGAGCGAACAAGACCGCAGACGCGATGCCGCCCAGCAATTGCGCGGCCGCGCCGGGCCAGATCGAGAGCGAGCGCTCGCGCACGCGCGCGAGCAGCAGGCCCGCGCCGAAGCTCGCGAGGAAGACGAGTCCGGTCTCGTCGAGGGGCGCCAGCAGCGGTTGGGAGTCGCTCCAGATGGCGAGCAGGCAGAGGCCCGTGACAACGATCGCGTACAGCAGCGCCGAGACGGCTGCCGGGTAGGTGATCTGAACGGGATCTTCCGGGCCGGGCAAGCGCGAGTGACGCAGCAACAGCCCATAAACGAGCCCGCGGAAGCAGGCTTCGAGCGCGAGAACCAACAGCGCGATGCTGCCGATCGTCAAGACGACAGCTTCGGGTGTGAAGGCATCCGGAGCGGGGAAGAGGCCTCGCAGCGGGACGGCCAGCAACGCAGCGAACACGGCTGGCAGCAGCCATCGTGCGCCACCGGGCTTTCGCCAGCCGTACAACCAAATGCGGCGCTCCGAAGCGTTATGCGCAGCGAGAGCACTGCCTAGCAACAAGATCACCGCTCCCGCGGCAGTGGCTGCACCCTGACCGAGCCTGGGTAGCACCGCGGCACCGGCAGCGACGCCGAGCCCGACGAGCAATGCCACGAGCCACGTCGCCTGGATCGAAGTCTGGAGACGCTGCCAGCGATTGACCGGCTCGAAGGCCTGGCCGAGTACGCGCAACAATTCACTCGGGCCAAACGCGCTGCCACCCACGCGCGGCGAGCCTCCGATGCTTTCCGAGCCACCCCAGCGCTTGCCGGGCGGGCGGCCGTCGACGTTTCGATCGAGCTGGTTGAGCAGACGGTAGGCGTCGTTCAGATCGAAATCCGAGAGCGTGGACGCGCGCCGCAGTGTGTAGTGGCCCGGTTCGCGCTCGAGTGCAATCACCCCGAGCTGCTCGCCCCAACGCTCCTTCAGCAGCTTCTCGACGGCGTAGATACCCGAGTCGTCGCGACAGAGTATGGCGACGCCGCGCTCGCCAATTTCCACGTGCCCGTATACTTCGTCGATGCTCGCGTAACCGCGGAAGTCTTCGACCGAGTAGATCAGCCGGTCGACCGCGCCGAGCATCTGGGCTGTGTAGGCCTCGAGGTCGAGGGTCTGCCAATCGCCGCCGCCCTTCACGTGCTTTTCGCGTTCGAGCAGGTCGTCGATGCGTCTGCGCGTCTTCTCGTAGACGGCCTTCGGCAAGCCGCAGACTTCGGCGAGTTCGGTGCCGTTGGCGTCGATCGCCCCTTCGAGGCGCATCAGCGGATAGAGGATGTCGCGCGCTTCGGCGCGTAGGTCCTTCAAACGGACATGGTTGAGCAGGCACCAGAGCGCCAGCACGGTGTCGAGGTCGGGTTCGTTCGCGAAGATCCGCCAATCGCCTTCGCCCAGCGCGAGACCGCTGGTCACCATCAGCAGCGCCTGCTCGCAGGTGGCGAGGGTGAATGTGCGCTCGCATTCCTGGTGGTGGTCGAGGTTGTAGAGGCGTCGCTTGTTGTCGAGCAGCGGGCCGAACGTGCCCGCGCCATCCAGCAAGATGACGCGTTCGCCGAGCTCCTTCGCTTCGGCGAGCGAGAAGGCGAAGTCGCGGCGCACCTGCACCTTCAGTCGGGGCGCTTCGTCACAGACGAGGTGGGTCGGTTCACCTTCGCCGCTGCGCAGCTTGTAGCGCTGCGGCAGTGCAGAGGCGGCCTCGCGTTGCAGGGTCAGGGGGTCGGCCATCGAAGGGGGATCGTGGGCGCGTCGGGCCGGCTTTGCAAGGGGTGCGCTACCGATCCTCTCCCGCGGGGAATCGGTGGGTCGAGCCGTCTCGCATCCCGGTTCCAGCTGCGAATCTCGCTGGGATTGCGGGATTGGCACACGACAACCCTGCGAAGTTCGGTGCATTTTCAGCCCGAAAGTGGTCCGCTGGACTGCTGAACCACGAATCCAAAGAAGATCGCGTTCGACGGGTTGCGATCCGAGCGCCTTGATTTTTTCGACCTGGCATGCGCCTGTCTGGGGTCTCGCAAAAACCGCCTGGCGCGAATACCGCCCAGGGCGGGGCAGCTTCCCACGCTTCTGTCCACGGAGCGGAGCGCCTGTGAGCGGTGATTGTCGAAGACGCAACTTGATTTCCCTTTTCTCTCGTGAACAGCGTGGCTGAGCTCACCGATTGCAAGCTCTTGGGGTGCGCACGGCGTTCGCCTGCTGAGCCGTGGGTTTGGGTCGGATCTCGCTCCCAGCGGCGGTTGTGCGGGTGCGGGTTACCATGAGTTCTTGGACCCGCAGTTTCTCATCGAACTCCTCGTTTTGCTTGCCGTGGCAACGGCAGGAGTCGCAATCTTCGAGCGGCTGCGGTTGCCGGCGATTGCGGGGTTTCTCGTGATGGGCGCGTTGGTTGGCCCCGGTGGATTGGGGTTGATCGGGCAGCCTGATCGCGTGCGCGCCCTCGCCGAACTCGGCGTCGTCTTCCTCCTTTTCGAAATCGGCCTCGAGCTGCCGCTCGAACGGCTGCGGAAATTGTGGCGACTGGCCCTTTTCGGTGGAGGGCTCCAGGTCGCCGCGACACTCGCGTGCGTTGCTTTGATTGCAATCGCGATGGGACTCGACCTTCCCGCTGCGCTTGTCATGGGCGGGCTCGTCGCGATGTCGAGCACGGCGCTCGTGATGCGAATCCTCTCCGAGCGTGGCGAGATCGACGCGCCGCAGGGGCAGCTCGCCGTGGGAATCCTGCTGTTCCAGGACCTCTGTGTCGTGCCCTTGATGCTCGGAGTGTCGATTCTGGCCGCGGGTAGCACGGGCGATGTCGCGGACGTCGCGCTCGACCTCGCACGTTCCCTCGCGGGGCTGATCGCGTTCTTTCTCGTGGCGCGATTTGCGTTTCCCTACCTGCTGGATCGCGCCGCCCACCTGCGCTCGCGCGAGATCTTTACCATGGTGGCGCTGCTCGCAGTCGTGGGCTCGGCGGTCTTCGCGGAACAGATCGGGCTCACTCTGGCGGTCGGGGCCTTCGCGGGCGGGCTCGTGCTTTCGGCTTCGCCCTACGCCCACCAGCTCTTCGCCGAGGTGGTGCCGCTGCGGGGCCTCCTGCTCGGCGTCTTCTTCACCGCGGTGGGGATGCTCTTCGACCCGGCGGTTGCACTCGAAAACCTCGCGGGAGTCGCGGCCTACTTCGTCTGCGTCGTCGCGCTGAAGGCGAGTTTCATCGTGGCGATCGTCGCCATTGCGCTGCGTCAGGGGGTCCGGCTCGGCGTGCTCACCGGACTGACACTCGCGCAAACAGGTGAGTTTTCGTTCGTTCTCGCCGCAGCCGCCTCGGATGCAGGGCTGCTCAACGCGGGGCTTCGTCAGGTCTTCGTCGCGGGCTCGATTGCAACGCTGGTCGCGACGCCGTTCCTCGTGGGTGTGGCTCCGCGCGTCGCGCGTTTCCTGGATCGTCGTGCAGAGCGCGCGCCGCGGCGCGCGGCCGAGGATGTCGTCGAGATGTTCCGGAATCACGTGATCCTGGTGGGATTTGGCCTGGCCGGGCAGAACCTCGCACGCGTACTCAAGGCGCGGGGGATCGCGTACGTCGCGCTGGATAGCAACGCGGTGTCGGTGGCGGCGGCTCGGAGCCGCGGCGAGCCCGTCCTCTACGGCGATGCTACGCGCCACTCGATCCTCCAGAGGATCGGCATTGCAGACGCGCGGCTGATTGCGGTGGCGATCTCGGATCCGATTGGAACGCGCGAGGTCGTGACTCTTGCGCGGTCGCTCGCGCCCGCGATCCCGATCTACGCGCGCACGCGCTACGTCCTCGAAGTCGACGAGCTCGAGAGGGCCGGCGCTACGAAGGTCGTCGCGGAGGAGTTCGAATCGACGCTCGCTCTCACGGG
>JAHEEJ010000413.1 GCA_024640705.1 Deltaproteobacteria bacterium | reverse complement strand
CCGTTGCCCGCGTAGCGGGCGGCGGCTTCCCGGGCCTGCTCGCGCGCCTCGTCGAAGTAGGTATCGACGAACGCGTTGACGATCGGCTCGACGCGCTCGGCGCGCGCGATCAGCGCTTCGAGCAGATCCACCGGTGAAAGTTCACGCTCCCGAAACAACGCCAGCGCTTCGGCGGCGGACAGGTAGATCAAATCCGAATTTCCCATCTTCGATTCCCCCGGCGGTAGAGATCCACGGGTGCGTATGGCGCGAGATTTGGAAAGTCCCTCTTGGTCGGTGCTGTTTTTTTCGTCGATCTCACTTCTCATCGCGCAGTTGCGCTCGCTGACGCTTTGATCGACTCGTCGTTAGGCAATCTAACACTCCGAGTTTACTTCGAATAATCAAACCCACATCAGGCGTCGAAAAATCCTTGCCAGAAACGCGCCTCGGGGAGGAGAATAGGCGGTGATCGAATAAAGCAGGAGTCTCCGCGGTGATCGAGATCCGGAGTTCACTGATTTCTTCGCTGGGTTTTCGTTTGATCCCATCACCGATTCTCGGACCTGCCCGATCCTCGATCCCATCTTTTTTGCTCCGTCACGCGGAAGCACGCCTCGCGCCAGCGAGTGCTGCGATCGGATCGCGATGAATTTTCACCATATGACACAATTTTGTTAGGAGGTCACTCGATGCGAGCAGTGCACACGATCCCCAACCTGGCAGCCTCGATTTCGCTTCTCCTGGGGCTGATCGTCTGGATCACACCGGCGCCGCGCGCCGTCGCGGCCGAAATCGCGCTGACCGGCTTGAGCGGCCCCGTCGACGTCACGCTCGACACCCAGGGCGTGCCCCACATCATTGCTCAAAACGATTTCGACCTCGCCCGGGTGGAAGGATACATCCACGCCCGGGACCGCTTCTTCCAGATGGACCTGACACGTCGCCAGGTCAGCGGTGACATGGCCGAACTGCTCGGTTCGGGCGTGCTCGGAAGCGACATCCAGAGCCGCACGATCGGTCTCCGTCGCGCGGCCGTCCGTTCCCTCGACGTGCTGTCTACGCGCGAGAAGGATCTCTACCAGGCCTACGCCGACGGAGTCAACGCGTACCTCGCGAACCATCCGCTGCCGATCGAATACGGACTGCTGGAACTGACCCAGGCTCGACCCTGGGACATCGTGGACAGCCTCGTGGTCGGGAAGGCCATCGCCGCAAACCTCTCACTCGACATCGACATCGGCCCAACGCTCCAGCTTCAGGCATTCGTCCAGGCGGGCATTGCGGGTGGATTCGATGGCCAGGCCCTGTTCTTCGAAGACGTGGTCCGCTCGGCACCGATGGATCCAGCCTCCACGGTGCCTGACGCCACGAACGCGACGCCTTTCATCAGCGCCATGGTCAAGCAGGTCGAAAAGACGCGCCTTGCGCGAGCGGCCGAGGGCGCAGCGCGAATCCAGCAGAAATTCACGGGTGTTGCGCTGCTCGAAGAAGCGATGAATCGCAGGGAGACCTTCATCGGCAGCAACGAGTGGGGCATCGCGGCCGACAAGTCCGAAACTGGCCAGCCCATGATCGCCAACGATCCCCACCTGTCGTTGAACATCCCGTCGACCTTCTACGAGTGGCACCTCATCGTGAGGAAGGATCCCGTCGATGGCGGCATGAACGTCAGCGGGGTCGGATTCCCGGGTGCACCGGGCGTGATCCTCGGGCAGAACCAGAAGATCACGTGGGGCGCCACCACGAACCCGATGGACGTGAGCGACATCTTCAGCGACACGCTGAAGGTGGGCCTGCCCGAATGCATCGCCGTCGGCGCGCTTGCGTGCATCGAGAGCGAGGGAATCCACCACGCGGTTGAAATCGAATCCGCCACCTACCGGTTCAATGTGATCGGGGATTCGATTCCCGACAACCTGGTCGTGGCTGCACTTCCGCCCGATCAAACCACCATTGCAACGGTGCCGTTCCGAAGCTTCGGGCCGATTCTGGACATCCAGGATCCGAGTGTGATCGCAACCGGTGGAGTGACCACCGCGCTGACGCTTCAATACACGGGCTTTCACGCCACGCGCGAGCTGGCGGCATTCCAGAAATGGAATCGCGCCAGGAATCTGAGTGAATTCCGCGAAGGCCTCGCGGACTTCGACGTCGGATCCCAGAACTGGGCGTATGCGGACGTGAACGGAAACCTCGCCTACTTCAGCAGCGCGGAGAACCCCCTGCGCAAAGACCTGGAACTCGGGACGGTGATCGGCCTGCCGCCCTACTTCATCCGCGACGGCTCCGGGCCCAACAACTGGGTGCCCGATCCGGCCCGTTCGCAGGGCCAGGCGATTCCCTTCGACATCCTTCCGTTCTCCGAGATGCCGCAAACCGTCAATCCGGCCAACGGCTTCTTCGTGAACGCGAACAACGATCCGGCGGGAACCACGCTCGACAACAACCCGCTGAATCAGGTGCGTCCCTCCAAACCCACGGCGATCTACTACCTGAGCCCGAGCTACGCGATCGGCATGCGGGCCGGCCGCATCACCCGACTCGTCGAGGCCGCGGTGGAGGCGGGCAGCGTGACCCGGAAGCAACTCCAGCTACAGCAGGCAAACACCCAGCAGCTCGACGCAGAGTTGCTCACACCCTATCTGCTGACGGCCTTCGCCAACGCGTCCGACGCCGGGGCCCCGGCGGAGCTCTCGACACTGGCGGCCGACCCCGGCATCGCCGAGGCGGTGGGCCGGCTGGCAGTCTGGGACTTCTCGACCCCGACGGGGATTCGGGAGGGATACGACGCCAGTGACAAAGATGGTGTGCGGAGAAATCAGGTGAAGAAGGCCGAGAAGCGGGACGCGGTTGCCGCGACCCTCTACAACGTGTGGCGCGCAAAGGCCATCAAGGCCGTCGTCGACGCGACACTCTCGCGGATCGGTGCACCCGGCGTCGGTTCGAGCGACGGGTTGAAGGCACTCGACAATCTGCTGGTGCAGGAGCCCTTCACGGGCGTGGGCGTTTCGGGCGTAGACTTCTTCCCGGAGCCCGCAGCCCTCGCCAGTGCGGAAGATCGCCGGGATGCAATCCTGCTCACGGCCATGAGGACCGCGCTGGATGCGCTGGCCTCGGATGACTTCCTGGCGGCCTTTGGCAACTCGACCGATC